>JAYTAR010000475.1:0-2631 GCA_043737455.1 Sphingomonadales bacterium
ATCGCGCTTCAGGTCGATGACGACGCGAACACCCTCACGATTCGATTCGTCGCGGATTTCGCTGACGCCTTCGATGCGCTTGTCCTTGACCGCTTCGGCAATGCGCTCGACGAGCGCGTTCTTGCCTTGCTGGAACGGAATCTCGGTTAGGACGATGCTTCGCCGGTCGCCGCGTCCGTCTTCGACGATGTGACGCGAGCGCACGAGGATCGAGCCGCGCCCGGTCGTGTAGGCAAGTCGTGCGCCGACATGCCCCAGGATCAGCGCGCCGCTGGGGAAATCGGGTGCGGGAACGTGGCGCATCAGGTCTTCGGAGGTGAGGCCGGGATCGTCCATCAGCGCGAGGCACGCGTCGATGACCTCACCCAGATTGTGCGGCGGGATGTTGGTCGCCATGCCGACCGCGATACCGCCGGCACCGTTGACGAGCAGATTGGGGAAGCGCGCGGGCAGCACCTGCGGCTCCATGCGTTGCGCGTCGTAATTGGGCTGGAAAGTGACCGTGTCCTTGTCGACGTCGGCCAGCAGGAAGTTCGCCACCTTTGCGAGCCGCGCTTCGGTATAACGCATCGAGGCTGGCGGATCGGGATCCATCGACCCGAAATTGCCCTGCCCATCGATGAGCGGCAGGCGCATCGACCAGGGTTGCGTCATCCGCGCGAGCGCGTCGTAGATCGCGCTGTCGCCGTGCGGATGATAATTGCCCATGACGTCGCCGACGATCTTTGCCGACTTTCGATACGGACGCCCCGCGACGAACCCGCCTTCCTGGCTTGCCCACAAAATGCGGCGGTGAACGGGCTTCAACCCGTCGCGTACGTCGGGCAGCGCCCGCGCGACGATGACCGACATGGCATAGTCGAGATAGCTCGCTTTCATCTCGTCGACGATCGAGATCGGCGAAATATCCGAAGGGTCTTCGGCGAGGATGATCTCGTCGCTCATTCAGGAGGCTTTCGATGACAATTTGGTGAAAAACTCCTAATGCCAATATGCCGCGAACGCCAGCGTCTCACTCGGCGATGCGCGTGCCGTCCCAAGCGAAATGCCCGCCAGTGTCAGCGGGAGTCAGCGCGTCGACGACCGCGATCAGCCGTTCGGCGGCGAAGTCGGGCGTGAAGAGCTTGCCATCCGCGACGCCGCGCTGAAATGGCTTTGACATCGGCGTGTCGACCGTGCCGGGGTGGAGCAGCACGCACAGCGCTTGCGGATGCGTCCGGTGAAGCTCGATCGACAGTGTCCGCACCAGCATGGCGAGCGCCACCTTCGAAGCGCGATAGCCATGCCAGCCGCCAGTGCGATTGTCGGCGATGCTTGCGACGCGTGCTCCGAGCGCGGCGAACACCGCGCGCCGATCGCGCGGCAGGCGCGGCAGCAAATGCTTCGCGATCAGCGCTGGCGCGACCGCGTTGACAAGGAAACTGCGTTCCAGTGCGCCGCGATCGAGGTCGCGCCAGCTGCGCTCGGGCGACTGATGGTCGTCGTGGAGCATTCCCGTCGTCACGAAAACATACTCGGGCACCGCCTCACCCAGCGCCGCAACCGCGCGTTTTATGCTGCTCTCGTCGGTGACGTCGACACCATCGGAACGGCTCCAGACGCGGACATCATGTCTCGTTGCCGACAGCCGCGCGGCCAGTGCCGTGCCGATACCACCGCGCCCAACAACGATAGCGATGCCGGTTCGGGTGTCGTTCATGCCCAGATACTTAGTTGTGCCGTGGCTTGTGCGAAAGCCGCCGCAACCTTATTCGGTTGCCCCAATAGCCTGGCCCAAGGAGAGAAACGTGAAATCACCCGCAACGCTGGCGCTTGCCGCCGTCCTCGCGATCGGCGCGACCGCGACTCCGACGTTTGCCAAAGAGAAGCCGGCACCCGCGGCCGCCAAGGGCCCGACGCTCAGTGCTGCCTATCGCAAAGCTGCCGCACCGGTGCAGGAAGCGATCAAATTGGTGAATTATCCCGATGCGCTCGCCAAGCTTGCTGCCGCCGATGCGGCTGCAGTCAGCCCCGACGAGAAATTCATCGGTGCACAGTTCCGATATCAGATTGCGACCGCGCAAAAGGATGTCGCGATGCAGGCAATCGCAGTGCAGGCGATGCTCGACAGCGGCGGCGCGCCCGCGACGCTGACGCCGCAACTGTATCTTGCGGCAGGCAATGCCGCTTATCAGCGTGCCGATTATGCCCGCGCGGTCCAGAATCTGACGCAGGCGCAGCAACTCGGCAACACCTCGACCGACGTATTGCTGCTGCTCGCCGAGTCGCACTTCAAGATGAACCAGGTGCCCGCCGGGCTTGCCGCCGTTGACAAAGCGGTCGTGGCATCGACCGCGGCGGGAACCAAGCCACCCCAGGCTTGGTACGCGCGCGCGGCTTCGGTTGCTTACAAGGCGAAGCTGATGGGTGAGTCGGCACGCTGGACGCGCGAGCAGGTGAAGGCCTATCCGACGCCCGAAAATTGGCGCAGCGCGCTCGTCATCTACCGCGACAGCGGGCAGCGCGACGGTCAGCTCAATCTCGACCTGTATCGCCTGATGCGCGTAACCAAGGCGCTCGACGGTGAGCGCGACTATTTCGAATATGCCGCGCTTGCGAGCGAGCGCGGGCTACCGGGCGAAACCAAAGCGG
>JAYTAR010000476.1:0-2624 GCA_043737455.1 Sphingomonadales bacterium
GCGACAGACCATAGCCATCGCTGCGGAGTTGGGTGAGGATGCGTTCGCTGTCGACCAGCGCCTTGGGACAGCCGAGCGAGACCATGCCGACGCGCGGCGGTGAAGGGAGGATCGTTGCCATGGGAAGCGCACGCCTATAGAGCCAAACCAACGCTTTGCCCAGTTCGGGCACGCGGGCGCTTAGCTCAGTTGGTAGAGCATCTCGTTTACACCGAGAGGGTCGGCGGTTCGAGCCCGTCAGCGCCCACCATCGATCCGGTACACGCGCACGTCGCCGGGCAGTCGCGCCGTGAGTATCAGCCACGTCGGCACGCGATCGGCGGCGAGCGCGGCGGCGAGACTGGCCGGGTTGGCGCGGGCATAGGCGTCGGTATCGAAGCCTGGGCAATAGACGATCGCCCCGACCCCGTAACGCGCGATCGTACCTGGCATCGGCGCGGGGCGACCGACCATCGCCGCGATCATCGCGATGTTGCCGGCCTGGTTGCGATGATAGGTCGCGGCCAGGCTGCGGTGGTGCGTCGCGGCGAGGATGTGCGGCTCGACCATCATCGGCACGATCAACGTCGTCGGCGCGAGGCGGTCGAGCGCGGCCATCAACGCAGGGGCACGGCAGGCGGCCTGCTTTGCCGCGAGGTCATTGGCAGGCGCGCGCGCGAGCAGCGCGCCGAGCGCGAGCCAGGGGAGCGGCAGCAACACGACCCCGATCGCGATGCGTCGCCAGCCCGGCGTCGCAAAGGCGCGCGCGATGAGCGCGGCGGCGAGCGGCGCGGCGATGCCGCCGAGGATCACCTGCCCGCGGACATGGAGCAAGGTGACCGCAAACGCCGCGAGCAGGGCAAACAATGCAGGTGACCGAGCACCCTCCGGCATGCGCGGCGCGGCGCAAATAGCCAGAAATACGGCAGGCGCAACCCCGAGGTAGAGCCCGAGCGCACCCACGCCATGGTCGCGAACGAGCGCCGCAAGACTTTGATTTTCGGAGATATTATTCATCCAGTAGCGCCACAGCAGCGGGTTAGTCCCGGCCGGGTGGAGGCGGCATGCGGGAAAGGCCGCCACGATCACCGCCGCGCCCACGAGCACGACCAGCGCCGGGACGCCCAGCCGGACGGCGAGACCACGATCGGACAGCCACGCGGCGATGCCGAACCCCGCGCCCAGCACCGCCGTCAGCAGCGCGATCGGCGGCGTCCACGCATCGCAAAAAGCGGTCGCCGGACGCGGCATGAAGACAAGCGCCGCCGCCAAGGCACCCGCGACCAACGTGATGCCAAGGCCCATGACGAACGCCCGCCACACACCGGGGCGCGCAAGATGCGACAGTGCCACCGCGCCCAGCACCGCGACCGCGACGGGCGCGGTTTCGATCCCCACGACCATGCTGGCGACCACCGCCACCCCCGCCGCGACCCCGCTGTGCACGGTCGGCGGCGCGACGCAGGCGCGCAGCAGCATGAGCACGAGCACGAGTTGGAGATTGTGATGATCGATGTTCCCCGGCGTGAACACCGTCATCGCGCCGAGCGAGGTCGCGAGGACGGCCGCCACCGCGACCGGAGCCGCGCGCCCCGCCAGCGCCCGCACGATGCCAAGCGTCAGCGCGGTCGCCGCGAACAGCAGGATCAGCGGCGTCGCGACCATCGCCGCATGCTCGGCGCGCGCCGCTCCCCAGATCGGCGTCAGCGCGGCGGTGATCGCACCGGGCAGCAGGTCGCCGAGCCGTGTCCAGTGCATCGCGACGCCACCGGCGGGGCCGATCCGGTACTGCACCGCGTCGAACCAGCCCTGCCCGCCCAGCCAGTCGCGCACTTGCAGCAACCGCATCACCGAATCGGGGTCGGCGGTCCGCCCGGTGGCGACGAAGTCCCACCCCGCCCACAGCCGCAGCGCGGCGAGCACGCCCCACACCGCCAATACATCGATGAAGCGGCGCGCGCGCATGGCGACGCCCTACGCCTGGGTGCTTGCCACCCCGTTAACTATGGTCCGTAAACTGTGGCCCGTAAGCTGGGGCGCGCTAACTCACCCTAAAGGCTGCGCACCAACCGCACCGCGACCGCGGCCCAGGCCGGATCGGTCACGACCTGCTGGCGCGTGCCCGCGCCCGGCGGCAGCACCTGCAATTTATTGCCTTCGCGCCCGATCAACCGCCCGAACACGAACCGCCCCGCCGGACGCGGGATCAGCACGTCACGGTTCATCATCGTCCCGAACCTGGACGGTTCGATCCGCGCGCACCACACGACGTCGCCCTGGCGGTAGTCGCCCATGCCGTCCTCGATCGTCACCGCGACCATCCCGGCTTCGGGCAGCGGCGGCGCGACCACCGCTGCGGCACGCGGCGCGACCGCACCGTCGCGCGTCAGCACCGCCGCCACTGGCAAATCGGCGCGGTCGGCGAGCGCGACAAGATCGCCCGCGGTCACGCCGAGCGCCGCCGCGATCCGGTTCAGCCAGCCGACGCTGACGGTACGCGTGCCGGTCTCCAACCGCCCGATCGTCTGCGCCGTCGTCGGCGGCACGCAGGCATGCGCGACATCGAGCAACGTCATCGCCTTGGCACGCCGTACTTCGCGAATTCGGGTTATCATGGCCGCCCTTTCATGAACCGATAAGGATTT
>JAYTAR010000477.1:0-6524 GCA_043737455.1 Sphingomonadales bacterium
GCATTGGCGAAAGACGTAGCGCCGATCAAGCGATACTCGCGCCAGTAATGAGCCAATCCGAGGGAATGATGACCGCGACACGAACCGAAAGTGACAGCCTGGGTGAGGTCGCCGTACCCGCCAACGCTTATTGGGGTGCACAGACGCAGCGCAGCATCGACAATTTCCCGTTCGGCGCGACCGAGCGCATGCCAGTTGCGATCGTGCACGCGCTGGCGGTCGTGAAACAGGCGGCGTCGCGCGTGAACCGCTCGGACGGGCTCGACGCCGGCCTCGCCGATGCGATCGAGGCGGCAGCAGCGGCGATCGCGCGCGGCGAGCACGATGACCAGTTCCCATTGGTGATCTGGCAGACCGGGTCGGGCACGCAGAGCAACATGAACGTGAACGAGGTCATTGCGGGGCTCGCCAACGAGGTGATCGCGGGCACGCGCGGCGGCAAGGTGCCGGTGCATCCCAACGATCACGTCAACCGGGCGCAATCGTCGAACGACAGCTTTCCGACGGCGCTGCACATCGCCGCTGCGATCGGCGTGACGGCACGGCTGCTTCCCGGACTCGACCGACTGCGCGCAGCGCTCGCGGCCAAGAGCGCCGCATGGGAAGACATCGTCAAGATCGGCCGCACGCACCTTCAGGATGCGACGCCGCTGACGCTGGGTCAGGAGTTTTCGGGTTACGTTGCGCAGCTCGCGGCGAGCGCGAAGCGGATCGACGACAGCCTCGACGATGTGCTCGAACTCGCACAGGGCGCGACCGCGGTCGGCACCGGGCTGAACGCACCGCCGGAGTTCGCCGCCGCCGTCGCGCGCGAGATCGCGCAGCTGACGCGGCTCGCGTTTCGCCCCGCGCCGAACCGCTTCGCCGCGCTCGCCGCCAACGATGCGCTCGTGCAGCTATCGGGCAGCCTCAATACGCTCGCAGTCGCGCTGACGAAGATCGCCAACGATATCCGCCTTCTGGGCAGCGGGCCGCGCTCGGGACTGGGCGAACTGCGTCTGCCCGAGAACGAGCCCGGAAGCTCGATCATGCCCGGCAAGGTCAACCCGACGCAGTGCGAAATGCTGACGATGGTTGCCGCTCAAGTGATTGGTAATCACGCCGCGGTCACCGTCGGCGGTCTGCAGGGACATTTCGAACTGAACGTGTTCAAGCCGATGATCGGCGCCAACGTGCTGCGCTCGATCGACCTGCTGAGCATCGGCATGACGAGCTTTGCCGAGCGCTGCGTCGACGGAATCGAGCCCGACCGCGCGCGCATCGCCGAACTCGTCGATCGCTCGCTGATGCTGGTCACCGCGCTTACGCCCGCGATCGGCTATGACAATGCCGCCGCAATTGCCAAGTGCGCGCACAAGGAAGGCCTGACGTTGCGTGCGGCGGCGCTTGCTTCGGGGCTGGTCGATGATGCAACCTTCGACCGGCTGGTGCGTCCGGAAGCGATGACGCGAGTAGAAGGAGCAGCGATATGATCGGCAAGTTGATGGGCGCGTTTATCGGCAACGCGATCGACCGCCGCGACGGTAAGGGCGGATTGAAGGGTGCGGCGATGGGAATGCTCGCGGCGGGCGCGATCCGCCGAATGGGTCCGCTCGGCCTCGCAATCGGTGGGGCTTATGCCGTGAAGAAGCTGCTCGATCGCCGCTCAGCGCGCTGATACCTGGCGCCGCTCGGCGGCGGTCACGGTGTTCTGCAGCAAGCAGGCGATCGTCATCGGGCCGACGCCGCCGGGCACGGGGGTGATCGCGCCCGCGACCTCGACCGCTTCGTCGAACGCGACGTCGCCGATCAGCTTGCCGTCGACGCGATTGATGCCGACATCGATGATCGTTGCGCCGGGTTTGATCCAGTCGCCGCGCACCAATTCCGGAACGCCCACCGCCGCGATGACGATGTCCGCGCGTCGGCAATGGTCGGCCAGATCGCGTGTGCGCGAATGGGCGATCGTCACCGTGGCATGATCGCGTAGCAACAGTTGCGCCATCGGCTTGCCGACGATCGTCGATCGGCCGATGATCAGCGCCTCCAGCCCCGTGATCGACGGACGGACTTGGGCAATCAGCATCGCGCATCCCAGCGGCGTGCACGGCACGAACCCGTCGAGCCCGATCGCAAGGCGGCCGACGTTTACCGGGTGGAACCCGTCGACGTCCTTGTCCGGGTCTATTGCTGCGATGATCGCGTCCGCGTCGATCTGCGGCGGCAGCGGCAACTGGACGAGGATGCCGTCGATTGCTGGATCGAGGTTGAGTGTCGCTACCACCGCCAAAAGCTCGGCCTGGCTCGTGCCTGCAGGTAGCCGACGCTCGCTGCTGGTGATCCCGACCGCGCGGCAGGCAATGCCCTTGTTCCTGACATAGACTGCGCTGGCCGGGTCATCGCCCACCAGCACGACTGCGAGGCCCGGTGCCCGCGCCAGCTCCGCGACCCGCACCGCCACCTGCGCCCGCAGTTGCGCGGCGAACGCTTTTCCGTCGATGACCCGTGCGGGCATTAGGGCATGGCGTAGAAGCGGTCGGCCTGCGCCATCAGCAAGCGTTGAAGCAGGCCGATCAGCAGCAGGACGACGAGCGGCGACAGGTCGAGTGCGCCGAAGTCGGGAAGCACCTTGCGCAGCGGTCGATAAAGCGGCTCGGTCAGCCGATCGAGCCCCTGCCAAATTCCACGAATGGCGTCGTTATGCGTATTGATGACGTTGAATGCGATCAGCCACGACAGGATCGCCTGTACGACGATGATCCACCAGATGATGTTGAGCACGAACTGGAGAATGATGAAGACTTCGGCCACTGCGCGCTCCGGGTTGTTGCGAGCGCATTAGCGTCGCTGGCGCAAATCGCCTAGAGGTTGCGCGATGACCCCAGCGATCGAACGCCGCGACGGGCACGGGCCGACATTCGTCTTCCTGCCCGGCTATGCCAGCGACATGGCCGGGACCAAGGCGCTTGCGCTCCACGACTGGGCGACAGGGCGTGGTCGTGCGCTCGTGCGGTTCGAATGGCGCGGCTGCGGATCGAGTCCGGGCATCTTTGAGGAGATGACGCTCGATGATTGGCTCGCCGACGCGCTCCACGTCATCGATACGACGCCCGGGCCATTGGTGTTGGTGGGATCGTCGATGGGCGGCTGGATCATGCTGCTCGCGGCGCTCGCACGGCCGGCACGGATCGCGGCGCTGGTCGGCATCGCTGCCGCACCCGATTTTACCGACTGGGGCTTTACCGATGCGCAGGAAGCCGCACTGATGCGCGACGGGCGGATCGAGGCATCTTCGCCTTATGGTGCGCCGCTGGTCACGACGCACGCATTCTGGGCTTCGGGCGCGCGGCACCGGTTGCTGGGCGGTGCGATCGACCTCGCCATGCCGGTTCGCCTGCTCCACGGGCAGCGCGACGACGACGTGCCTTGGCAGGTTTCGCTCGATATCGCTGCGCGTCTGCGTTCATCCGATGTGCAAATGACTTTGGTCAAGGACGGCGACCACCGGCTGTCGCGTGCGTGCGACACCGCGCTGCTGATTGCCACGATTGAGGCGCTGGAGGATCGATGATCGCGCTGTTGCTTGCCGCTGCCAGTCCCACCACCAGTCCTGTAACCACACCCCTTTCGCCTGCCGCGCGCTTCGACGCCTGCGTCGACCTGGCGGCGCGCGATCCCGCCAAGGCGCTCGACACCGCAGGCGCGTGGCGGATCGCGGGTGGCGGCATCCCCGCGCGTCAATGCGAGGGGCTTGCCTATGTCGCGCAGGCGCGCTGGATCGCCGCGGCGGCGGCGTTCGAGGCAGGCGCCCGTGCGGCCGAGGCAAGCGCCGACGGGCGTGCGGCAAATTTGTGGGTGCAGTCGGGGAATGCCGCACTCGCCGGGGGCGCGGCGGCCAGAGCAAGCGCGGCGTTCGACGCGGCGCTCGCGCGCGGCCTGCTCACGGGGACCGCGCTTGGTGAGGTGCATCTCGACCGGGCGCGTGCGCGCGTCGCGGGGGGCGATCTGGCCGGGGCACGGGCCGATTTCGATCTCGCGCTGAAACTGGTTCCCGCCGATCCGCTGGCATGGTTGCTGTCGGCAACGCTCGCACGCCGCGGCGGTGATCTTGCCCGCGCGCAGGTCGACATCGGCGAAGCCGCGAAACTTTCGCCCGACGATGCGCAGGTCGCACTCGAGGCGGGGACGATCGCACTACTCGCGGGCAGCGATGGTGCAGCGCGGACCGCGTGGGAGGCCGCGGTGAAGAATGCTCCGACGTCCGCGGCAGGCAAGGCGGCGGCGGACAATCTGACGCGATTGCCGACTGCGCCTTAAGCCGATGCCAAATGACGCTTGAACCATAACGGCACGGTCCCGCGCCGGGCCATGCGTCGTTTCCGCACGCGCTGGCTAAACTTGCAGCGAGCGCGGACGTCAACGGCACGATGCTGTTCGTCTTCGCCCTCGCTGCCGCCATGCCGACACGGCCGCCGGTCGAGGTGCGGGTCGAGGCGCGTGTCAGCGCGACGATCGTTTCGGGCGTTGCCGTTCGTCGAACCGAGGTACCGCCACTCGTTGTCGCCCGCCGCGAACGCCCGTGCGAAGCCTCAATACCTTGCCGCCTGATCGTCTACGACCTGCCTTGACTGTGGACTTGGGCCCGCCCTGCCCCCACATCGGCGGGTAATGCCGCCACTTACCGAAACCCCCGACGCCAACCCTGCCGGGTTCGCGACGCTCCGCCGCTTCCTGCCGTACCTCTGGCCCGCCGATAACCGCGCGTTACGAATCCGCGTCGTCATCGCGCTCGTGCTGGTCGTAGCGTCGAAGGCGGTGACGCTGTCGATGGGACTACTGTACAAGGGCGCGATCGATCGAATGACGCCGGGGCTGCGGCCTGAAGTCGGCATCGCGGTCGCGCTCGTCGTCGCCTATGCGGGCGCGCGCTTTGCGGGCGTGCTGTTCGACAATCTGCGCAACGTGATCTTCGAGCGCGTCGGGCAGGACGCGACGCGCCATCTTGCCGAGCATGTGTTCAAGCGGCTGCATGCGCTGTCGCTGCGCTTCCACCTCGACCGGCGTACGGGTGCGGTTGCCAAGGTGATCGAGCGCGGCACCAAGAGCATCGATACGATGCTGTATTTCATGTTGTTCAACATCGCACCGACGGTGCTCGAGCTGGCGGCGGTCTCGGTATTCTTCTTCTTCGCGTTCGGCTGGGAACTGGTCGCTGCGACGTGGGTGATGGTCGTCGCGTACATTTTATTCACGCGGATGGTGACCGACTGGCGTGCCAAGCTGCGTGAAGAAATGAACGACATGGACACCGGGGCCGCGGCCAAGGCGGTCGACTCGCTGCTGAATTATGAGACTGTCAAATATTTCAACGCCGAGGAACGCGAAACGCGCCGGTATGCGGACGCCACGCGCAACTATGCCAACGCCGCGGTCAAGTCGGAGAATTCGCTGGCCTGGCTCAACGTCGGCCAATCGTTCATCACCAATGTCATGATGGCGGGCGCGATGGGCTTTGTTGTATGGGGCTGGTCGCGCGGGCGCTTCACGACCGGCGATGTCGTGCTCGTCAATACCTGGCTGTCGCAACTGTTTCGCCCGCTCGACCTGCTCGGCATGGTCTATCGCACTATTCGGCAGGGGCTGATCGACATGGCGGCGATGTTCGCGCTGGTCGATACCAAGGCCGAGGTCGTCGACGTGGCCGACGCACTGCCGCTGACGGTGACGCGCGGCGAAGTGCGGTTCGAGGGCGTACGCTTCGGCTATGAACCGACGCGAGAGATCCTGCACGGCATCGATTTCGTTGTCCCCGCAGGCGAGACGCTAGCGGTGGTCGGACCGTCGGGCGCGGGCAAGTCGACGCTCGCGCGGCTGCTGTTCCGCTTCTACGACGTGACCGGTGGGCGCATTCTCATCGATGGGCAGGACATTGCGCACGTGCAGCAGGCAAGTCTGCGCGCCAATATCGGTATCGTGCCGCAGGACACCGTGCTGTTCAACGATACCATCGGCTACAACATCGCATATGGCCGCGACGGCGCGGGGCAAGCCGAGGTCGAGGCAGCTGCGCGCGGCGCGGCGATCCACACGTTCATCGCCTCGACGCCCGATCAATATGCGACCAAGGTCGGCGAGCGCGGGCTGAAACTTTCGGGCGGGGAAAAGCAGCGCGTGGCGATCGCGCGAACCTTGCTCAAGAATCCGCCGGTGCTGATCCTCGATGAGGCGACGAGCGCGCTCGACAGCCGCACCGAGGCCGAAATCCAGGGGACGCTGCGCACGATCGCTGCGCAGCGGACGACGATCGTGATCGCGCACCGCTTGTCGACGATCGTCGATGCCGACGAGATCGTCGTGCTCGACGCTGGTCGCATCGCCGAACGCGGCACGCATGCCGCTTTGCTCGCGCGCGGCGGTCTTTACGCCGACATGTGGGCACGCCAGGCCGCCGAGAGCGAGGACGCGGTCGCCGCGTAAGCCGCGCTAGCGCGGGGCGTCGGCAAGCCCTGCGAACCAGTTGGCGTAAGGCGTATTGCGCGCCATGT
>JAYTAR010000478.1:0-2612 GCA_043737455.1 Sphingomonadales bacterium
GAATGCTTGCGGGGCAGCAGGGTCGCGTGCTCGAGCGCCGCGACGTCGGCGGCGTCAAGGGGGCAGAACCCATGAAGTTTTTCTACAAACCGGTTCACCATGTTTCGCGGTCTATGAAGAGTAGAAAGCAAATTAAACTGTGTTTGATTATTATACAGAATCAATATCGTGCTGGTACCAACACAGGCAATATCATATGTTTGTGCTATCGTCGACTAACGCAGCAGGCGTCGACGGCTGAGGAATTCCTCGCCTGATTTCCGGGTTTTAACGAAATGTCTGATTATGCTTATCATGGTGCTACGCGTGAGCGTGGCGAGACCGAGGCGTCGAGCGCAGCCGCGATGACGCTGGCTGAAAGCCTGATCCACGAACTGATCGATACCTCGGTCTTAAAATTGAGCCGGGCAATCGAGATCGTGCAATCGGCGGTCGACGTTCAGACCGCGATCGAGGTCGACAGGTATGGCGCGAGTGCGTCCGAACCGCGCGCCGTGCGGCCCTTGTCGGCGATCCTGCTCAGCTTGCAGATCGACCACAATCGCGCAGGCGCGCTTTCCGCCACCTGATTGCTGCGGGACCGGGGTTCAGGAGGCCCTGGTCCATGCGAAACTTTGGCAAAGGAAAGCTATGCAGCCCTGAACCTTCAGCGTGCCGTCGGGGTTGGCGGCGATAAATGATTTGTAGGTCTTGCCATTGCGCGGGTCGTAGATGCGACCTTGAAAACGGGTGCCGTTCGGCGCGAAATCGATCAATATCGGCATTCCGACGATCGGTCGCGTGCGGAGCGCGGCAACGGGATTGTGACGGTCGACCGCAGGACCGCCTTCGACGGGTTTGAGCAGGCGCGCGATCTTTCCGCAAAGCTTTGGCCCGCAGGGCGCGATCTCGACGACCGAGTCCTTTTCATTCGTGATCCAGCGACCGGTCACCGACGTGGAGGCGAATGCGGGCGTAGCAATCAGTGCAGCGGTTAGTACGTAACGAGCGAACACAGCAGTCTCCGGCTTGGCGGCGGGAGTGCCGACGTGCATGAACGCGCTTTGCCGGGCAAGGCCGTTTGGAGAGAGCAATGGGCGAATGGACGATCGGCATCATCGGCGGATCGGGGCTCTACGCCATCGATGCGCTCGACGAGGCGAAGTGGACCCAGGTCGGCTCGCCGTGGGGCCGCGCGTCCGACGCCTTGCTGACCGGGCGCATCGCGGGCGTGAAGTTCGTCTTTCTGCCGCGCCACGGACGCGGGCATGCGATCGCGCCGGGCGATCTCAACGCGCGTGCCAATATCGACGTTCTCAAGCGCAGCGGCGTCACCGACATCGTATCGATTTCGGCGGTCGGCAGCCTCGTCGAGGAACTGCCGCCCGGTCGTTTCGTCGTCGTCGACCAGTTCATCGACCGGACGAAGGGGCGGCCACCCTCGTTCTTTGGCACCGGCATGGTCGCGCATGTGTCGATGGCCGAACCCGTCTGCCCGCGGCTGTCGGCGCTCGCCGTGGCGGCGGCGCGGGCCGCTGGCGCCGAGGTGACAGCGGGCGCGACGTATCTGGCGATGGAGGGGCCGCAATTCTCGACTCGCGCCGAATCGTTGCTGTACCGCCAATGGGGCGCGCAGGTGATCGGCATGACCGCGTTGCCCGAGGCCAAGCTCGCGCGCGAGGCCGAACTGCCCTATGCGCTCGTCGCGATGGTGACCGATTACGACTGCTGGCGCGAGGGCGAGGCGCATGTCGACGTCGCTACGGTGATCGCGCAGCTGGCGGGCAATGCGGCTAAGGCGCGCGCGCTCGTCGTTGAACTGGCGCGGTCGCTCCCGCCCGAGCGCACAGCGTCGCCGATCGATACCAACCTCGATACCGCGCTGATCACTGCGCCCGAAGCGCGCGACCCGGCCTTGCTCGCCAAGCTCGACGCCGTGGCGGGCCGAGCGCTGGCCGGGCAACAATCATGAAGATCATCCTGCATGACTTTGCGCGATCGTCGGCGTGCTACCGCGTCCGGATCGCGTTGGCGCTCAAGGAATTCGCCTATGCGCGCATCCTGGTCGACCTGACCGCGGGCGAGCAGCGCGGCGCCGACAATCTGGGCGTCAACGCGCAAGGGTTCGTGCCAACGCTCGAGATCGACGGCCTGCGGCTGACGCAGAGCCTGGCGATCTGCGACTATCTCGATGCCAAGGTGGAGGCGAATCCGTTCGTTCCCGCCGACCCGGCGGCGCGAGCGCGAGTGCTGGCAATGGCGATGGTGATCGCCGCCGACATCCACCCGCTGCAGAATTTGCGCATCGTCAACGAGGTCGAGGCGATCGGCGGCGATCGCATCGCCTGGGCGCGGCGCTGGATCGGCGACGGGTTGACCGCGCTCGAGGCGATGGCGGCGGATGCAGGCGCGTTCTTGTCAGGTACGGCACCCGGTCTCGCGGACATTTGCCTGGTCCCGCAAATGTTCAGCGCGCGGCGCTTCGGGGTCGATCTGACACTCTTCCCCACGCTCGTCCGGATCGACGCGAGTTTGACCGCGCTACCGGCATTCGCCGCCGCACATCCCGATGCGGTTCGCGCTTAGCGTCCTGCTTGCGATCGGCACGACCGCGCAGGCACAAGACATCGTCG
>JAYTAR010000479.1:0-2594 GCA_043737455.1 Sphingomonadales bacterium
TATGCCGCGACCAAGTTCGGCGTGCGTGCGATGACCGAGGCGCTCGACCGTGAATGGGCCGAGCATGGCATCAGGGCACGCACGATCATGCCCAGCTTCATCGACACGCCGCTGCTCGACCAGACGAGCGCGGGATCGAACCAGGCGATTCGCGAAAGCGTGCGCGATGCCGGGCTCGAGTTAACGCCAATCGTCGAGGTGGCGCAGGCGGTGTGGGACGCGGCGCACGGCAAACGCGTGCACACGGTCGTCGGCAAGACCGCACGCCGTCTGAAATTTGCCGTCACCTTTGCGCCGTGGCTGTTGCCCAAGCGCCTCGCAGGCCGGCGACGCTAGCGTACGGCTGTGACGAAATAATCGAGCGAGAGGTCGTCGGTCAGCCGACCACCGCGCAGCGGGTCCCACGCAAAGCCGCGCGTGTCGGTGACGCGCAGCCCCGCCGCCGCGAGCATCGCGGTCAGTTCGGGCGGGGTGATGAAGCGATCCCAGTCGTGCGTGCCGCGCGGGATTGCGCCCGTCGCCTCGCCGATGCCGACCATCGCGACACGCGACCAGGTCGTACGGTTCGGGGTCGACAGGATCATCAACCCGCCGGGCGCGAGCGCGGCGGCCAGCGCGGCGACGAAGCGCGCAGGATCGTCGACATGTTCGATCACCTCGAGCGAGGCGATCAGGTCGAACGTCGCGTCAGCGATCGCGCCGGTGTCGCCACAGCGATAGTCGATCACGAGGTTCATCGCGGCGGCATGCTCTGCGGCGACCGCGATGTTCTCAGGCGCTGCATCGATGCCTGTTACGGCCGCGCCCAGTCGTGCGAGCGGCTCGGCAAGCAATCCCGCGCCGCAGCCCATGTCGAGCGCACGCCGGCCGTCAAGCGGACGTCGGCTGCCGGTATCGCCGCCGAAATGACCGTCGATCGCGGTACGGACGTATGCGAGTCGCACCGGATTGAGCCGGTGGAGCATCGCCGACGCGCCCTTGGGGTTCCACCAGTCGGCTGAGAGCGCGCCGAAATGCGCAGCTTCGCTGGGGCGGATCGTGGTTGCGCCGGTCATGACCGCTTCCTATCACCCGCGGAGGCGCACGCCAAAGGGGAAGTCGAAGCACGTGGCGCGGATCGTGATGAAATTCGGCGGCACGTCGATGGCGGGAACCGAGCGCATCCGTCAGGTCGCGCTGCGCGTGAAGCGCGAGGTCGACGCAGGTCACCAGGTCGCGGTCGTCGTCAGTGCGATGGCGGGCGAGACCGATCGTCTCGTCACTTTCTGCAAGGAAGCGGCGCCGCTTGCCGACGCGCGCGAATATGACGTCGTGGTGGCGGCAGGCGAGCAGGTGACGTCTGGACTGCTCGCGATCGCGCTGCAGGCGCTCGGCGTGCGCGCGCGCAGCTGGCTGGGCTGGCAGGTGCCGATCGTGACCGACGGCGCTCACGCGGCCGCGCGGATCGACCGGATCGACACCGGCGATCTGCAGGCCGCGCTGGGCGCAGGTGAGGTCGCGGTCATTCCGGGGTTTCAGGGGGTCGGCCCCGGCAACCGGGTGTCGACGCTCGGGCGCGGTGGATCGGACACTTCGGCGGTCGCCGTCGCGGCGGCGATCGGCGCGGAACGGTGCGACATCTACACCGATGTCGACGGCGTCTACACCACCGACCCGCGCATCGTGCCGCGCGCGCGCAAGCTGAAGCGCGTCACCTATGAAGAGATGCTCGAGCTGGCCAGCGTCGGTGCCAAGGTTCTGCAGACGCGCTCGGTCGGGCTTGCCATGAAGGAACGCGTCCGCGTGCAGGTGCTGTCGAGCTTCGACGATCCGCTCGCTGGGCCCGCCGCCGACACGTTGCCCGGGACGATGATCGTGGGCGATGACGAATTGGGAGACGATATGGAACGCCAGCTGATCACCGGCATCGCGCACGATCGCAACGAGGCGAAGATCACGCTGACGCGCGTGCCCGACCGGCCCGGCGCGGTTGCGAACATCTTTGCGCCGCTCGCCGACCGCGCGATCAATGTCGACATGATCATCCAGAACATCAGCCACGGGACGGGGTCGACCGACGTCACCTTTACCGTGCCCGCGTCGGAGCTCGCGCGTTCGCTCGACGTGCTGGGTGGTGCGCGCGAGGCGATCGGCTATGACGCGCTCGTCCACGACACGCGCGTCGCCAAGGTTTCGGTGGTTGGCGTCGGCATGCGCAGCCATACCGGTGTCGCCTCGACCATGTTCAAGGCGCTTGCCGCACGCGGGATCAACATCCAGGCGATCACGACCAGCGAGATCAAGGTCAGCGTGCTGATCGACGAGGACGAGACCGAACTCGCGGTGCGCGTGCTCCACACCGCTTACGGACTCGACGCCGACTGACCCCTCACGCGCTTGCGCTGGCCGCCGTGCCTGCCCATTTGCGAATGAGCGCGCGGGCTGCTTGTCAGGCGCGAACAAATCTGGAACATCTTGGCCCATGCTCACCCACATCCCGAAGCGAGGGCTTGCCCGATGCTGACCCACATCCCGAAGCGAGGGCTTGCCCGATGCTGACCCACATCCCGAAGCGAGGGCTTGCCCGATGCTGACCCACATCAGCGTGCGCGGTG
>JAYTAR010000480.1:0-2589 GCA_043737455.1 Sphingomonadales bacterium
TCGGCGCGGGCCCTTGGCGTTGGCTCGCCTAAGCCGCTAGGACTCCCCCATGGGACGCAAATTCTTCGGCACCGACGGCATTCGCGGCATGACCAACACCGCGCCGATGACGGTCGAGATCGCGGTCAAGGTGGGGCAGGCGGCGGGCGCGCACTTCCTGCGCGGCGACCACCGCCACCGCGTCGTCATCGGCAAGGATACGCGGCTGTCGGGATATATGATGGAAAACGCGCTGGTCGCCGGTTTTACCAGCGTGGGCATGGATGTCGTCCAGTTTGGACCGTTGCCGACGCCTGCGGTCGCCATGCTGACACAATCCATGCGTGCCGATCTTGGTGTGATGATCTCGGCGAGCCACAACCCTTATCAGGATAACGGCATCAAGCTGTTCGGTCCCGACGGATATAAATTATCCGATGCGGCAGAAGCCGAAATCGAAGCGTTGCTGGACAGTAACGTGGCGCTTGTCGATGCCGAACATATTGGTCGTGCACGTCGGGTGGAGGATGCGCGCGGCCGGTACATCCATCATGCAAAATCGACTTTTCCCGAACATCTTCGACTCGATGGTCTGAAGATCGCGGTGGATTGTGCCAACGGTGCCGCCTATCAGGTTGCGCCCGCAGCACTGTGGGAACTCGGCGCCGAAGTGATCCCGATCGGCGTCGATCCTAACGGCAAGAACATCAATGACAAATGCGGATCGACCTCCCCGGCGCTGCTCCAGGAACTCGTTGTCGCCAGTGGCGCGCATATCGGAATCGCGCTCGACGGGGACGCCGACCGGCTGATCATCGTCGATGAGAAAGGCCGCGTCGTCGATGGTGACCAGCTGATGGCGCTGATGGGGGTAAGCTGGGCGCGGAGCGGAATGCTGACGAGCGGCGGGATCGTCGCGACCGTCATGTCGAACCTCGGGCTCGAACGTTATTTGAGCGGCGAAGGGCTGACGCTCGAACGGACGCAGGTGGGCGATCGTTACGTCCTCGAAAAGATGCGCCGCGACGGCTTCAATGTCGGCGGCGAGCAGTCGGGGCATATCATCCTGTCCGACTATGCGACGACCGGCGACGGACTGATCGCCGCGTTGCAGGTGCTGGCCGAACTTGTCGAAACTGGCAAACCTGCAAGCGAGTTGCTGCATTTGTTCGACCCCGTGCCCCAGTTACTGAAGAATGTGCGCTTCGCAGGCGGCAGACCGCTGGAGGATCGCCGGGTCAAAGTCGCAATCGCCGATGCGGAAGCCGAACTGAACGGATCAGGACGGCTGGTCATCCGGCCGTCGGGGACCGAGCCGCTGATCCGTGTCATGGCCGAGGGCGACGATGCGGGGCAAGTGACGCGGCTCGTCGATATGATTTGCGACGCGGTGAAGGAAGCGGCGTGATTTGCGATATGAGCCCCGTCACACTGTCCCAATTTGATTTAAGCCATCAGAGGCTATTCGAGAAATTTGGGACAATGCCTTGGCGCTCTCAGGCGATTGACGCCTTCAGATGACTGCGCGCATCCTCATCATTGCGGGATCCGACAGTGGCGGCGGCGCGGGGATTCAGGCGGATATCAAAACTGTCACGATGCTTGGTGGGCACGCGATGACCGCCGTAACCGCCGTGACGGCACAGAACACGCTGGGCGTCGATGCGGTGCATCTGATCCCAACCGACATCGTCATTGCCCAGATCGACGCGGTCGTGCGCGACATCGGCGTGGATGCGGTGAAGATCGGCATGATCGGTTCGGCCGAAACCGCCAAGGCGGTTGCCGAATATCTGAAGCGGCTGACCGTGCCGATCGTGTTCGACCCGGTCATGGTCGCCACCAGCGGTTCGGTTCTTGCCGATGCGCCGACGATCGCGGCATTCGAGCGGCTGATGGCGATTGCTTCGGTCGTCACGCCGAACCTGCCTGAGCTCGAGGCTTTGGGCGGGACCGCGCAGATCCTCAGCCACGGATGCTGCCTGCTGGTCAAGGGAGGGCATGACGACGGCGACGAGATTGTGGATCAGCTTCTTTCGACCAACGGGCTGGTTAGCGAGCAGCGCGGTAAGCGCATCGAGACGACGAGCACGCACGGCACTGGCTGCACATTGGCAAGTGCACTTGCTTGCGGACTCGGACAGGGAATGGGCACCGTCGAGGCGTTCGAGCGAGCGGTGATATTCGTACGGGCTGCGTTGATCGCCGCACCGGGCCTTGGCCAAGGGCACGGCCCGATGGGCCATCAGGCGGTGCGGCTGTGAAGCGCCCGACTTTGCGTCACGAGCGCCAGTGCCTTGCGCCTGTTGCGGGGGTCGACGAAGCGGGCAGGGGTCCGCTAGCCGGGCCAGTCATCGCAGCCGCCGTCATCCTGCCCGATCGCGGTATTCCGCGCGGCATCGACGATTCAAAGAAGTTGAGCGCGGGCGAGCGGTTGCGCCTGCACGACCTGATCATGGCGCGCGCCTGTGTCGGCATAGGCATTGTCGAGGCTGACGAGATCGATACGCTTAACATTTACTGGGCGACGATGAAGGCGATGACGATTGCGGTCGCCAATTTGTCGTGCCCGCCGGGGCATGTTCTGGTCGATGGCAATCGCCTGCCGCG
>JAYTAR010000481.1:0-6466 GCA_043737455.1 Sphingomonadales bacterium
TTCTCGCGCTCGCCGCCGGAGAGCTGAGCGAGGACGAGCTTGCCGACTGGTTCCGCCAGCGCATCGTCGTCACTTGATGCGCCAGCGGGCCGTCATCGCCTGATGCGCGCGCGCTACGGAAGCGGCATGATGACCTGATGACTTACCGATTCGCACTCCTTCCGCTTGCGCTTGCCGCGCTCGTTGCCGCTGCTCCGCGCAAAGCACCGCCGCCGCCGCCGCTCACCGACGTGATGCGCGTCGTGCTTACGACCGACAAGGGCGCGATCACGGTGGAGGTCGATGCCAAAAATGCGCCCATCACCGCGAAGAACTTCGTGCGCTATGTCGATCAGAAGCGGCTCGACGGCGTGACCTTCTACCGCGTCATGCGACTCAACTGGGGTAACCAGCCCAACGGGCTGATCCAGGCGGGGCCGCGTGGCGACCTGAAGCGCGTGCTCGCGCCGATCGCGCATGAGACGACGACGCAGACCGGGATCAAGCACCTTGCCGGCACGCTGTCGATGGCGCGATTTACGCCCGGGACCGCGACCGCCGACTTCTCGATCCTGCTGTCCGACATGCCCGGCCTCGACGCAGGCGCGCCGGGGATGAGCGATACCGCAGGTTATGCCGCGTTCGGGCGCGTCGTCGAGGGGATGGATGTCGTGCGCCGCATCTACGACGCGCCTTTATCGCCGACGTTGGGCGAGGGGATGTTGAAGGGGCAAATGCTCGACCCGCCGGTAAAGATCGTGACCGCGCGGCGGCTGGTTCCTTAGGCAAAACCGACGGTTTTGCGTGCGTTCACTTCACACACTTCGCAGGGTGGGCGACCATTTGTGCTCGGTCCGGATTGCGGACGGTTTTGCTGAGCTGATCGACGAAGTGAAAGAGCGGCAGCGCTCACTGCGCTGGCGATGCTGCACGAAGGATCGCGTGTAGGACAGCGGGCAGTGCGAGTGCTTTCTTAGCCCTCGCCTCGCCTTTGCACGCCGAGCACGAGTTCTTCGTCAGGCTACGCCTACCATCTTCCAGTCCGGGAACAACGACACAGTCCGGAAAATACTGTTAGCTTGTCTATAATGGGTACAACAAGCTTTGGTCTAATCATCTTCGATTATTCGCCGTAGACCCATTTGCTAAACATCAGCGACAAGTCGCGCCCGCTTGCCTTCTCCATCGAGTTCTGGAAATCCTTGCTCGTTACCGTTCCGCCTGCATGCTCCCGTGTAAAATCCCGCAGCCCTCTCCAGAAGGCGGCGTCGCCGACCGACTCCCGCAGATGGGCCAGGAACAGCGTTCCCTTGCTGTACTGCACCGCTCGCCGTGCGCCGATCGACGGGTACTTCCCGGCCCATGCGAGCGGTTTGTCGAAGCCCATCTCGCGGACCCGCTCGACCCGGCCTCGTGCGATATCAAGTTCCTGCCGATATGCGGCTTCGCCGGAACTGTGCTCCTCCCACGCTGCGACCATGAAGGTGACGATACCCTCGTTCAGCCAGAAATCCTGCCAGGTCGCACAGGTGACGAGGTTGCCCCACCATTGATGCGCCATCTCATGCGCAATGATCCATGCGGAGGAAGGGTCCTCGCGCTCGCGATCGAGCTCAGCCTTGCCGATCAGCGAGAAGCTAACCGATTCCTGTGCTTCGCGACCGGGCACCAGCACTTGCACGTAGCGGCGGTCCGGCAACGGCACTCCAGCCTTGTCGGCGAAAAATGCCACCATCGCGGGCGTCCGGGCGAACAGCGCCGCTAGATCGGCCTTAGTCCCGGTCCCGTCGAGATAGACGAGTTCGCCTTGGGCGGTCGGGGTGGACCGGCGTGCGAACGATCCGGCAGCGAAGGCGAAGAGATAGGGCGAATATGGCCGGGTGGTCCGCCAGCGGTGGCGGACCAGACCGCCAGGCAAGGTCGCGATTGACCCGGCGCGCCCGACCCCGACCGATGTTGCACCGGCTGGCAGAAACAGGTCGAGCGCCAGATGCGCCTTATCGCCCGGAGCGTCCTGAAGGCACACCATCCAGTCGCACGCGAAATAGCTTGAGTACATGCCCCCTGTCACCAACGTGAAGCCCCGCGTTGGCGTGCCGTCGATCCTGAAGCGCAGCGTGGCTTTGTTCCCTTTGCGCAAGTCGCGCGGTAGGGTGAACATGATAGCATCTTTGCCTAACGAGACCTTGACCGGCGTGGCGTCCACAGTCGCGTCGGTGATCCGCAGGGCGTTGGCCGTGAACGCCAGCTGCATCACCCGATCGGACGTACCGCGCACGACGATCGTTTCCATGCCGGAAACAGCCATGGTCGCAAAATCGGGACGAAGCGCGACGGCGTATCGCTCTACTTCGAACCCAGTTCCCGGTGCGATCGTCACCGGTTGAGCCTCAGCGCTGACTGCGGTTGCGAGAAAAACGATGAGTATGACGGCGTGAAACATGGCTTGGACGCTAAAGCCTGCCGTTCCGCCATCCAAGCTTAGTCGCACCGGGCGTCCAACGGAAGGTTTCAGGCATCGCGTTCGTGAAGTTGAAATGCTCAAATTGGGATAACATGACATGCCAAGGCAAGTGTCACCACCGAACGGTTGTGAAACCGGCTGAGCGTCGATTTCTGCCATTTGCGTTCACAAGCCGCCTGTTGAAACCCCACAAAAACGGCAACGCCACTAGCTCGTCGCGGCAAAGCCGCACCGTCGGTCATCGCTTGGGCGAGGCCGGCCGTTCGCGTTTGCCGCTCCGCGTCGCGTGCACGTAGCCGCACGCAAATGCGAATTGGGGGTTTCTGTTGCCCGGGACCCCCGGCCCGCTGGAATCCGATTCTGTTGCCCGGTTCGGCCCGAACCGCGTTCAGGCTTTGTAACTTTATCCGTGAGGACTCAGTTACGCAGCAATCGCGAGCGCCTCGTTGTCGTTGGCACTTGTGGTTGTGAAAGGTTTTACGGCGCATTCAGGCCGGGCGACGACAACCGATTTTAACACACGTCGATCCTAGTTCGGCCCCATCAATGTCCCCGCGAACGGGAGCAATGGTGGAGCCGCCGGGTACCGCCCCCGGGTCCGCTGCGCTTATTGCGCGGTACCGTTTATCGCCATAGCCGCGAGCGAACTCTCGGCAGGACCGATATAAGTGCGGCGCCAGCGAAAGGAAAGTGCCGACCGGTAACTTGCCGTTCAGGCGCGAGCCGCTATGGCGAACACCATGTTGACGCAACGGTCACGCTATGCGCTCCGTGCGATGCTGACGCTGGCCAGCGAGCATCTGGGCCAGCCGCCGGTGCCGATGAGCCGGATCGCGCGCGATGCGCAAATTCCGCGCAAATTTCTCGAGATCATCCTTGGCGAGCTGCGCCAAGCGGGCTTCGTCGTCTCGACGCGCGGCAAGGCAGGCGGGTTTCACCTCGCGCGCCCTGCGCATCTGATCTCGTTCGGCGACATCATCCGTACGATCGAAGGACCGCTCGCGCTGGTGCCGTGCGTCAGCCGCACTGCATATCGGCGGTGCAAGGATTGCCATGACGAAGCGTCGTGCGCGATCCGCCACGCGATGATGCGCGTGCGCGACGACACCGCGCGTATCCTCGATGGTACCAGTCTCGCCAGCGCTACCGCCGAGGAGCTTGCTGCCGCCTAAAGGAGAGGCTGCGCTCGCTGGCGCAATTCGTCGCGGATTTGCGTCAACAGCACCACGTCGGCGGGCGTCGCATCGATAATGGGTGGCCGCAAAACACGATTGGCGGTGCGCACGATCAAGAAGATGATCCACGCCAGGATCAGGAAATTGATCAGCTCGGTGATGAAATGCCCATAAGCGAAAACCGGGACACCCGCCGCCTTCATGCCGTCCAGCGTCGCCGCCGTGCCGGCTGGCACCGGCGCGATCGCCAGGAACATGTTCGAAAAATCGATGCCACCGGTCGCGAGGCTGAGGATCGGCGTGATGAAATCGTCGGTCAATGCGGCGACGATCTTGCCGAATGCCGCGCCGATGATCACGCCGACCGCCAGGTCGAGCACATTGCCGCGGTCGATAAACGCCTTGAACTCCGAAACCATGCTCACGATGTTGTCCCCGTCGTCGTTTCGCATCGACAATGGCCTGGGTTGGTGGCGGTGCAAAGCGATAACGACGAACTGGCGCTCGTCCCTGGTCGTGCGCTAGAGGTGACAGACATTTGCGGAGGAACCCGACCATGTTCGATCGTCGTATTGCGCTCGCTGCACCGCTCGCCGCCGTCGCACTGGCCGGGTGCGGGCTTAATTCGGTGCCGACCGCCGAAGAAAGCGCCAAGGCCAAATGGGCCAACGTCCAGGCCGATTATCAGCGTCGCGCCGATCTGATTCCGAACCTGGTCGCGACAGTGAAGGGGTTCGCCAAGCAGGAGGAAAAGGTCCTGACGCAAGTAACGCAGGCCCGCGCCGCCGCGACGCAGACCGTGCTTCGCCCCGAAGACCTGACCGATCCGGCCAAGGTGAAGCAATTCCAGGAAGCGCAGGGCGCAGTGTCGGCAGCGCTGCTGAACATTCGCAATATCACCGAAGCTTATCCACAGCTGACGTCGAACGCCAACTTCATGGCGCTGCAGTCGCAGCTCGAGGGCACCGAGAACCGCATCAACATCTCGATCAAGGATTATAACGAGGCGGTACAGGCCTATAACACGCGCATCCGTACCTTCCCCGATGCGATCGGCGCAAAGATCTTCTATGGTGCCAAGCCGATGACGACCTATGCGGCCACTGCACCAAATGCCGATCGCGCGCCGACGGTCACGTTCAACTGATGATTTCCGCACGCAGCGGCGCTCGCGATCTTGAAGCGAGCGCCGCTGCTTTATCGGGAACGTCCGTTCGTTTGGTGGAGATCATGCTGAAACGCGCCGCACGTCACGGGATTACGCGCGCCATCGTCGCGCTGTTCTTCTTGCTGGGCATCGCCTTTCCGGCGTTCGCGCAAACGTTTCCGCCGCTGACGGGACGCGTCGTCGACGCAGCGAAGCTGCTTCAGCCCGAACAGGCCGCCGCGCTCGACGCCAAGCTTGCGACGATCGAGACGACGACCGGTCACCAGGTCGTCATCGCGACGATCCCCGACGTTCAGGGCTTTCCGCTCGAGGATTACGGCTATCGCCTTGGCCGTGCCTGGGGGATCGGCGGCAAGGAGAAGGACGACGGCATCGTCGTGCTGCTCGCGCCGAACAACCCGGCGGGGCAGCGTGGGCCCCGGATCGAGGTCGGCTACGGCCTCGAACCGCTGATGACCGACGCTTATTCCAGCCTGGTCGCGAACACGGTCATGACGCCCCGGCTGAAGGCGGGCGACATCTATGGGGCACTCGATGCCGGAGTCGACGCGATCGGCGCGCAGATCAAACTGACGCCCGAGGAAGCCGCCAAGCGTGCCGCCGAGCTTGGCGCGCAGCAAAAGACAGCGGCGGGCAAGGTCAACGGCGGCACTTTCTTCTTTTGGTTGCTCATCTTCTTTTTCGTCATCGTGCCGCTGCTGCGCGGGCTGTCGCGGGGGCGGCGTCATCGTTCGGGGCTGGGCGAAGCAATCCTGTGGACCGCGCTGAGCGCCGCGACCAACCGCGATAACGGTGGTGGTTGGGGCGGCGGCGGGGGCGGCTTTGGCGGCGGCGGCGGCGGCGGCTCGTTCGGCGGTGGCGGGGCTTCCGGGGGATGGTGATGCGCCGTCCCACGTCCGACGAGCACGACCGCGTCAGCGCCGCGGTGCTCGCCGCCGAAGCGGGCACCTCGGGTGAAATCGTCACGATCGTCGCCGACCGTTCCGACGCCTATGAGGACGTGGCGCTGATCTGCGCGATCCTGGCGATGTTGTTCGTGCCGGTGCTGTTCGCGGCGTGGCCCGCGCTGCCGCTTGCCATGGTTTCGCGGCTCACCGGCGGCTGGGGTGGGGCGGAGGTGCGCGACTTGATGCTGATCGCGTTCGTGGCGATGGCGGCAGTGGGCGCGATCGTCTTTGCGATCCTTCAGGCCGACGCGCTCCGGTTGCGGCTGACACCGCGCCCGACGCGGCGGGGGCGGGTGCGACGACGCGCGATCGAGCTGTTCCGCGTCGGGGCCGAAGCGCGCACGAGTGGGCGGACCGGCATCCTCATCTATTTGTCGCTCGGCGAACATATGGCCGAAATCATCGCCGACGAAGGCATTTACGCCAAGGTGGCCGACACGCGTTGGGGCGACGCGATGATCGCGCTGGTCGCCGAGGTGCGCGAAGGCCGCATCGCCGATGGCATGATCGCAGCGGTCGCGCGCGTCGGCGAAATCCTGGCGGCGCATCTGCCGCGCGAGGCCGACGATGCCAATGAACTGCCCGACCGGCTGATCGAAATCTGAGTGGATGAGGAAGCGGTCGTTTGGGCGGGTCGCTACCTCGTCGCCAAGCGGCGCGGCCGCTGGGAATATGTCGCGCGACCGGGGCCGATCACCGCCGCGGTGATCCTGGCGATCGACGATGGCCATGT
>JAYTAR010000482.1:0-2576 GCA_043737455.1 Sphingomonadales bacterium
CGCCATCCGCCGCCTGCAGATGACCGAAGGCCCAATGCATCACCACCGCCAGTTCATCGGCATGGGCGGGCTCGAAATGCGTCAGCCCCGGTTGCCCCATGGCGATCAGCGGCGGATTGATCGATTGATGCGCGCCGCCTTCGGGCGCCAGCGTCAGCCCCGACGGCGTCGCCACGAGCAGAAACCGGGCATCCTGGTAACAGGCGTAATTCAGCGCATCGAGCCCGCGCGCGATGAACGGGTCGTAGACGGTGCCGACAGGGATCAGCCGCGTGCCGAAATGTGGCGCGGCGAGGCCCAGCGACGAGAGCATCAAGAAGAAATTATTCTCGGCGATACCCAGCTCGATGTGCTGCCCCGCCGCGTGCCCAGCCCATTTCTGCGTGCTCGGGATCTTTGCCGTGCTGAACACGTCGGCAAGCGCGCTGCACCGGAACAGCCCGCGCTGATTGACGAACGCGCCGAGGTTGGTCGTCTGGGTCACGTCGGGCGCGGTCGTGACGAGGCGGTCGGCGAGCGGCGCGCCTGATCTGGCGAGGTCGAGCAGCACGCGTCCAAACGCACCTTGCGTCGACTGCTCGTTGCCATCGGGGGTCGGAATTGCGGGGACGGCAATTGTCACCGCCTTGGGCTCGGGCGGCTTTTTCGCGAGCGCACTGCCGGCGATGAACGCGCGCAGCAGCGCCGCGGCATTGTCGCCCAAGCCCCCGAACGGGTCCCACTCATTTCCCTCCGCAATGCCCAGGCTCGCGCGCAAGACATCGATCTGCGCCGAGGTCATCATCCCCGAATGATTGTCCTTGTGCCCCGCTAGCGGCAGCCCGAATCCCTTGATGGTATAAGCTATGAACAGCGTCGGCAGCGTATCTTGTGCCGCGTCGAAAGCCTCGATCAGGCTCTCGACGCAGTGTCCGCCCAGATTGGTCATCAGGTCGGCGAGCGCCCCGTCATCGTAACGCGCGAGCAGCTTTTTCACGTTCGCCCGCTCGCCGATATCCGCCGTCAGCCGTGCGCGCCACGCAGCTCCGCCTTGATACGTCAGCACCGCGAAATCGACGTTGGGGCAGGTGTCGATCCATTCCTGAAGCGACGCCCCGCCCGGTAGCGCGAACGCCGCTTTCTGCCGCTTGCCGTATTTCAGCGTCAGCACACGCCAGCCGCATGTCTCGAAGATGTCGTCGAAGCGGCGGAACATGCGGTCGGCGGTGGTGTGGTCGAGCGACTGGCGGTTGTAGTCGACGACCCACCAGCAATTGCGGATGTCGTGTTTATAGCTTTCGATCAGGCACTCGTAGATGTTGCCCTCGTCGAGTTCGGCATCCCCCATCAGCGCGATCATCCGGCCCGCTGCGCCTTCTTCGAGTGCACCGTGCGCGATCAGATAATCCTGAACAAGGCTGGTGAAGGCGGTCGCGGCCACGCCCAGACCGACGCTGCCGGTCGAGAAGTCGACAGGGATGCTGTCCTTCGTGCGGCTGGGATAGCTTTGCGCACCGCCGAGCCCGCGGAAACGTTGCAATTGGTCGAGCGACTGCGAGCCGAGCAGATAATGGATCGCGTGCAGCACCGGCCCGGCGTGCGGCTTGACCGCGACCTTGTCCTGCGGGCGCAACGCGTGGAAATAGAGCGCGGCCATGATCGCGGTCATCGACGCGCAGCTCGCCTGATGCCCGCCGACCTTCAGCCCGTCGCGTTTTGGTCGCAGCGTGTTGGCGTTGTGGACCGTCCACGCCGACAACCAGCGCAGCCGTGTGTCGAGCGCTTCAAGCGCGGCAATGGTGTCGGTTCGCGGCGGGGCGGTAACGATCGTCATGCGGGCGACGCTAGCCGCGAACGACGGTCGCTCCAACCCTTGCGCTCAGCGCGCGACGAGGCGGGTGTAAAGGTGCCACGTCGCATAGCCGAGCACCGGCAGCACGACCGCAAGCCCGATGAATGCAGGCAACGCACCCAGCACGAGCAGCCCCGCGACGCGGACGCCCCAACCGAGCATCGTGCCGGTGTTCGCGCTAAAGGCGCGCAGCGACGTGTCGACGGCGGTGGTGGCATCGACCGTTTCGCGATCGACCGCGAGCGGAAACGACACGATCGATACCGCGAGCACGATCACCGCAAACACCGCCCCCGCCAAATTGCCGAGCACGATCAGCATCCACCCCTCCGGCGTGGTGAACACGCGCTCGATGAAAGCCCCGATCCCCGCCGGATAATCGGGACCCATCGTCGACAGATAGATCGCATAGGCCGCGGCCAGCCACGCGACGAATATCCCTGCAAGACCCATCGTCAGCCAGACGATCGTCGGCCCACCGCGCCCGAGCAAGGGATCAAAGAAGTGCCGCCAGCTCGCCTCGCGCCCCTCCTCGCGCCGCCGCGCTAGCTCATAGAAGCCCGATGCGACCGCCGGACCGAGGATCGATAATCCCGCGACGAGGGGAAACACCAGCGGCAACAACCGGTCGTTCCACGCGAACACCGCGGTCATCAGTCCGATCAGCGGGTAAAGCAGCGCGATGAAGATCAGGTCGCCGCGCTTCTCGTTGAAATCGGCCCAGCCCGCGCGCAGCGCCCAGCGC
>JAYTAR010000483.1:0-6433 GCA_043737455.1 Sphingomonadales bacterium
CTGAGCTACGGGCGCGCGCCCGTTGCGCATAGCGCGGGATTGCGCCACGCTCCAGCGCATGACCGAAGGGGGGGTACCGACACCGGTCAGCGCGAACGCCGTCGGGCGCGACGGGTTTCGCTACTTCGATTTCGTCATGGCGGCGTTCGTCGCGATCCTGCTGCTGTCGAACGTCATCGGTGCCGCCAAGCCCGCGCAATTGTGGGGATTTACCTTTGGCGCGGGCATCCTCTTCTTTCCGCTGAGCTACCTCATCGGTGACATTCTGACCGAGGTCTATGGCTATGGCCGCGCGCGGCGGTGCGTGTGGGTGGGTTTTTGCGCGGTACTGTTCATGGCGTTCATGTCGTGGGTCGTCGTCGCGTTGCCGCCCGCGCCCGGCTGGGAAGGGCAAGCGGCCTATGAAAGCGTGTTCGGGCAGGTCCCGCGCATCGTCCTCGCCTCGGTCGCGGCGTTCTGGGCGGGCGAGTTCGTCAACGCGTTCGTGCTCGCGCGCATGAAAATCTGGACCAAGGGCAAGCATTTGTGGAGCCGCACCATAGGCTCGACCATTTTTGGCCAGGGCGTTGATTCGCTTATCTTCTACCCGCTCGCGTTCGGCGGCGTGTGGGAGACGGCGACCGTCGTGCAGGTGATGGTCACCAATTGGGCGCTGAAGGTAGCGTGGGAAGTCCTCCTGACGCCGGTTACCTATGCCGCGGTCGGATTTCTAAAAGATCGCGAAGGGGTCGACGTGTTCGATGAGGGAACCGACTTCACGCCATTCAAGACGGGCGTCTAGCGAAGGGGGCAGCGCTTCAGATCGCGTGTCCCTCGGTATCCATCAACAGTTCGCGCCGGCCAACATGGTCGGGGCGTCCGACCAGCCCTTCCTTTTCCATCCGCTCGATATGCCGCGCCGCGCGGTTGTAACCGATGCGGAGCTGGCGCTGCAGCCAGCTGGTCGAGGCTTTTTGCGATTCGGCGACGATCTGCACGGCCTTGCGATATTCGGCGTCTTCGGGACTGTCGTCGCCGACCGGTGCGCCGTCGAGCGCGAAGCCACCGTCCTCGGGCTCCTCGGTCACCGCCTGGATATAGTCGGGGACCCCTTGCGAACGCCAATGGTCGGCGATCGCGATGACCTCGTCGTCGCTGACGAAGGGACCGTGGACGCGCACGATTTGGCGGCCACCGGGCATGTAGAGCATGTCGCCTTTGCCGAGCAGCTGCTCGGCACCCTGCTCGCCCAGGATCGTGCGGCTATCGATCTTGCTTGTCACATGAAAGCTGATCCGCGTCGGTAGATTTGCCTTGATGACGCCGGTGATGACGTCGACCGAGGGGCGCTGCGTGGCCATGATCAGGTGTATGCCCGCCGCGCGTGCCTTTTGTGCGAGCCGCTGGATCAGGAATTCGACTTCCTTGCCTGCGGTCATCATCAGGTCGGCAAGCTCGTCGACGATGACGACGATCTGCGGCAGCGGCTCGAAATCGAGGCCCTCCTCCTCATACTTGGGCTGACCGGTCTCGGCATCATAGCCCACCTGGACGCGGCGGCTGAGGTTCTGTCCCTTCGCCTTGGCCGCGCGCACCTTGTCGTTGAAACCGGCGAGTCCGCGTACGCCTGCCGATGCCATCTTGCGGTAGCGGTCCTCCATCTCCTCGACCGCCCATTTCAGCGCACGGATCGCCTTTGCCGGTTCGGTGACGACAGGGGCGAGCAGGTGCGGAATGTCCTCATAGGGGCGCAGCTCGAGCATCTTGGGGTCGATCATGATCAACCGGCACTGGTCGGGCGTCAGCCGATACAGCAGCGAACAGATCATCGCATTGAGACCGACCGACTTGCCTGAGCCGGTAGTGCCCGCGATCAGCAGATGCGGCATGGGTGCCAGATCGGCGATGACCGGATCGCCCGCGATGTTCTTGCCCAGCACGATCGGCAGCGCGCCCGCGCCGTCCTCGAACGCCTGGCTGGCGATCATCTCGTGCAGAAAGACACCCTCGCGGTGCGCATTGGGAAGCTCGATGCCGATGACGGTGCGCCCGGGAATGGTCGCGACGCGCGCCGACAGCGCCGACATGTTGCGCGCGATATCTTCTGCAAGCTGGATAACGCGGCTCGCCTTGATGCCAGGCGCGGGTTCGAGCTCGTACATCGTGACGACCGGACCTGGGCGGACCTCGGTGATCGTCCCCTTCACGTGGAAATCGTCGAGCACGGTTTCGAGCAGTCGCGCATTGCGCTCGAGCGCGGCCTTGTCGAGCGAGGGTCCGGTCGAGGGCGGCGCGGGCGTCAGCAGCTTGATATCGGGCAGGACATATTTGTCGCGGAGCGCGAGCGACTCCTGGCGCGCCTTGCGCGGTCCCGCAGGCGCGGCGTTGCGATCGGCGATGACCGGGCGACTGCGGGGCTCGGTCGGTGCCTCGGCGCGGGGCAGCGGCGCCACCGCTGGTACCGAAGGCTCGGTGGGGGCGGGGAGCAGCTTTGCGCTGCGCGGCAGCGACGCTACGAGCGACACGCCGACCGCGCGGGCCCAGACGACGATGCCGCCGACGAGCAGCACGGCGGCGACCGCCCAGCGCGCGAGCGTCGTCGCCGCGGCTGGCAGCAAGTCGAGCAGCGCGCCGAGCAGCGCTTCACCACCGAGACCCGCGATACCGCCGACCCCTGCGGGCAATCCGGCAAAGCTCGTCGGGCGCAGCAGCGTGAGCGCGATCGCCATCGCTGCTATCCCGGCCAGTGCCTGCAGCGCGCGGCGCCACCACCGCTCCGCTGAGAACCCGCGCCATAATTGACGTGCGATCGCGAGCGGCATGGCGAGTGCCAGCGCGACTGGAGGCCCCAACACGGTCAGCAGTGCATCGGCAGTCCAGGCTCCAGGCAGCCCGAGCCAATTGCCGACACCATCGCCCGCCGCGGTGCTGAGCGAGGGGTCGCTCGCGTGATAACTGACCAGTGCCGCGATGATCAGCGCCGTCAGGGCGACGAGCAGCGTGGCCCCGATGAGCGCGCCGCTGCGCGCGACACCCGCGCGGACGCTGTCGTGCAAGGCGTTGCGGGGGGCGATGCTGCGGCTGGCCATGATCTGCTTACCCCCGTCGTTCGCGTTTGCCAGAATCGCCGATTGCGCGAGCGGGGTCAAGGACGCGACGGACGCGATAGGCGCGCCCGTGCAAGCACCCAGGGGTGCGCACCCTCGCTCTGCGCCACTGTCTCGACGTGCACCGGAGCAAGTGTCACCGCCAGCCCGCCGGTACGCGAGAGCATAGCGCGGTCGGCCTTTAGCCAGCGCGGGTTGCACCAATGCGGCAGGCGACGGTCGCTGACCACGATGTCGGCGGCAGCGCATTCGGCGCGAAAAGCGGCGTAAGGCAAGAGGTACCGGCTGCGCGTGGCGACGATGCGCCAGCGCCGTCCGCCACGGCTGATATCGACGCGGCACACATCATCGGTGCAAGTCGCGCCGTTGGCCGCGTCGAGATCGGCCAGGTCGCCCAGATCACCGAAACGTTCGGCCATGGCGCTACGCACATAATCACCTGCACGCGGGCGCAGTGTCGCAAGCCTCCCGCCATCGCCGCGCAGGGCAAGGTGCATGCCGTCGCCGGTTACGAGCAGATCGGGCGGCGGCGTCGCAAACGCCCATAATGCGCCCGCCGCAAAGGGGCCAAGCCCGAGCGCGCAAACGCGTCCTTGACACAGCATGCCCCATAAGCCGCCGACGAGCATCAGCGCGAACGCGCCGACCGGCACCGACGCCAGCGCCGCGACCGCACCCGGCCACGCGGCAACGGTGCGCGCGATCCACAGCAGCATGTCGAGCGACAAGCCGGTCATCCACCAGAACGGGCGTCCAAGCCCAATGCCCGGATCGATCGCATCGAACAGCAGCGCAAGCGCCTCGAACGGCATCGTGACGAACGTGGTCAGCGGGATAGCGACGATGTTGGCAAGGGCGCCGTAGAGCCCCTGTCGGTGGAAATGATAAAGCGCGATCGGCGCCAGCGCGATCTCGACCGCGATCTCCGTCGCTAGCAACGACGCGACGAAACGCGCGCCTTTGATAAACACCCCCTCGTCGCGAGGGCTGAGCCACGTCCGCATCGGTGGCCATTCGTGGAGCGCGACGATCGAGGTGATCGCAGCAAAGCTCAACTGGAAACTCGGGCCCACCAATGCTTCGGGCCAGAGCATGAGCACGAAGAGCGCTCCAGTAGCGACGAGCCGCAGCGTAAATGCCTGTCGCCCCAGCGCGACGCCGATCAGGACAAGGCAGGCCGCGACGCACGACCGGATTGTCGGTACCTCGGCACCTGTCAGCAGTGTGTAGCCGACACCTGCCGCCGCTCCCACCGCGGCGGCGACGAGAATTAGCGGCAGGCGTAGCGCCATCCAGCGGCTGAGTGCGAGCAGTCGCAGCGCGAGCAGCATCGCCGCGCCGACCACCGCCGTCACGTGCAGCCCACTGATCGACAGCAAATGCGTGAGGCCCGACGCACGCATCGCCTCCTCGTCGGCGGGGTCGATCCCACCACGATCACCTGTCGCGAAGGCCGCAGCGATGCCGCCCGCGCTGCCGTCGATCTGCTTGCGGACATGTGCCGACAACCGCTCGCGCAGGCCCGAGCCCGCGTCGGGATTGCGCTTGATGATCGTGATCCTCCCGATCGCCTTGCCTGTCGCGCCCAGCCGCATGAACCATGCGGTGCGCGAGAAATCATAGCCGCCCGGCAGGCTTGCGCTGGGTGGCCCGACCAGACGCGCACGCACGGCGATCGTGTCGCCGTGCGTGAGCGCCACGGGGGCATCCTCTTGATCGACTGTCACGCGCACGCGCGGCGGGAGTGCGCTTGCGGCGGCGGGCGCCAGCGTCACGCGGACGCGCTTCTTGGCCACCTGTACGTTGACGTCGAGGATCGTCGCGGTGAATGAAGCGACCACCGGGCGGGTCAGGACCGGCGCCGCGACGTTCACCGCGCGCGTCCAGATCGCGCCCATCCCAAGCGCCCCGGCGACAGCCGCGATCAACAGGACGCGCCGCGCCCGCCCGCCCCACGGCAGCACGAACGCTGCGACGCCGATGGCTGCCATTGCGGTCAACCAAGCCGTCCACGCTTCGCGGCCGGGCAGCGCGAACCACGCGGCGATGCCACTGCCGAACGCGACGGGCAGCCACAGCGGCAATTGGTCGCGCTGCGCCTCGAGCCATGTCTCGAGTGCGCGCGTCGCGACCGATTGGCGCGGTGCAGCCACGCTGCTAGAGGCTGGAGCAAGGGCCGCGTCCATCGCGCCTGTCAGACTGGAGCATCGCTTTCGTGGACGCAACGACCCGCCCGCCTGTTACGCGTTTCGCACCCTCGCCAACCGGGTATCTCCATATCGGCGGCGCGCGTACCGCGCTGTTCAATTGGCTTTATGCCCGCCGCTACGGGGGCACTTTTCTGCTGCGGATCGAGGACACCGACCGCGCGCGGTCGACCCAGGGGGCAATCGAAGCGATCCTCGATGGAATGCGCTGGCTTGGCCTCGATTGGGACGGCCCCGAAATTTACCAGTTCAGCCGCGCCGCGCGTCATGCCGAGATCGCCCACGCGCTGGTTGCGGCAGGTCAGGCCTATCGCTGTTATGCGACGCCCGACGAGCTGACCACGCTGCGTGAGGCGCAGCGTGCCGCCAAACAACCGATGCGCTACGATGCGCGTTGGCGCGATCGAACCGATCGGCCTGAGCTACCCTTCGTCGTTCGCCTTCGCGCGCCGCGGGAAGGCGTGGTTACGATCGACGACCGCGTGCAGGGAGCGGTAACGGTTCAGAACGCCGAGCTCGACGATTTCGTGCTGCTGCGTTCTGATGGTACGCCGACCTATATGTTGAGCGTCGTTGTCGACGATCACGACATGGGCGTGACGCATGTCATCCGTGGCGACGACCATCTGAACAATGCGTTTCGCCAGCTTGCGCTGATTCGCGCCATGGAGGTGGTCGAAGGAGGCTGGCCAGAGCCGGTCTATGCGCACGTCCCGCTGATCCACGGCAGCGACGGGGCCAAGCTTTCGAAGCGGCACGGCGCTTTGGGTGTCGAGGCTTACCGCGATGAGCTGGGTATCCTGCCCGAGGCGCTGTCGAACTATCTGCTGCGGCTCGGTTGGGGGCACGGCGATGATGAGATCATCACGCGCGACCAGGCGACTGGCTGGTTCGACATTGACGCGGTCGGCCGCAGCCCCGCGCGCTTCGACATCAAGAAGCTCGAAAACATCAATGGCCATTATTTGCGCGAGGCCGACGACGCGCGGTTGGCGAGCTTGGTTGCTCCGCTGCTTCGAGCGTCACCGGGGGAGGGGGATCAAGACCTTCTCACCCGCGCGATGCCGGTACTGAAGGTTCGCGCGAAGTCGACGCTCGACTTGGCGGACAGCGCCGCGTTCCTGTTTGCCGCGCGGCCGC
>JAYTAR010000484.1:0-2573 GCA_043737455.1 Sphingomonadales bacterium
GTGCGCAACGAGCTCGGCAAGCGTCAGTTCAACGAATTGCTCAGCCCCGAGCGCGGCCAGATCATGGGCAACATCCGCCGCGCGCTCGATGTTCAGGCACGTAATTACGGCGCCGAGATCGTCGACGTGCGGATCAAGAAGACCGATCCGCCCGAAGGCGCGCCGCTCGATTCGACCTATGAGCGGATGCGGTCGGCCCGGCGCCAGGAAGCGTTGACGATCCAGGCGCAGGGCCTGAAATCGGCGCAGATCATTCGCGCCGATGCCGATGCCGAGGCCGCGGGCGTCTACGCCGCCGCGTTCGGCAAGGACCCGCAATTCTATGATTTCTACCGGGCAATGCAGTCGTATCGCCGTACTTTCGGTGCCGACGGGACGACGCCAACGGGTCAGTCCTCAATCATCCTGAGCCCGAGTAACGATTATCTGCGTGAATTTCGTGGCGGCCGTTAAGCGCGTCGCGTTCAATCCGCGTTAAGCCTGTACCGGTCAACGTCGACACGACGCCGCGACCGGCATTCGAGAGGAAGACCCAAAGGTGCGCAATGTTTACGCTCTGACCACCGCCTTGCTGATCGGCGGCACCGCCGCGACGATGGTGCTACAGACGCCTTCCTCGGCGCAAGCGACCGCGGGCCAGTCCGCGCAGAACGAACCTGGCGCGATCAACGCGGCGGCACCGCGCATGGGCGCGCCGATGAGCTTTGCCGACATGGTCGCCAAACTGCAGCCCGCGGTCGTCAACATCTCGACGACGCAAAAGGTGACGGTCCAGACCAATCCGTTCGCGGGCACGCCGTTCGGCGACCTGTTCGGGCAAGGCCAGGGTCAGGGCCAAGGGCAAGGCGAGGGCGGGGCGCCAGTGACGCGGCAGGGGCAATCGCTGGGATCGGGGTTCATCATCTCCGCCGACGGGTATATCGTGACGAACAATCACGTGATTTCGGCGGGATCGCGCACCGCGGTCGTCGAATCGATTACCGTGACGCTGACCGATCGCAAGGAATATAAGGCGCGCGTCGTCGGTCGCGACCAGTCGAGCGATCTCGCGGTGCTCAAGATCGACGCACAGAATTTGCCGTTCGTCCGCTTCGGGGATTCGGCGCGCGCGCGCGTCGGCGATTGGGTCGTCGCGATCGGCAATCCGTTCGGGATCGGCTCGACGGTTACCGCAGGGATCGTCTCGGCGCTTCACCGCGTCACCGGACAGGGCGGCGCTTACGATCGGTTCATCCAAACCGATGCCTCGATCAATCAGGGCAATTCGGGCGGACCGATGTTCGACATGAGCGGCAACGTCATCGGCATCAATTCGCAAATCTATTCGCCGACCGGCGCGAGTGTCGGCATCGGCTTCGCGATCCCCGCCGAACAGGCCAGGCCGATCGTTGACTCGCTGCGCCAGGGCGCGCGGATCAAGCGCGGTTATCTGGGCGTCCAGCTCAACCCCATGAGCCCTGAAATTTACGAATCGCTCGGCCTGACCAAGGACCGTGGCGAACTGGTCGCGCGGGTCGAGCCGGGCGAGGGCGCGGCGCGTGCGGGCATCCAGCAGGGCGACGTCATCACGCGCGTCAACAACCGCGACGTGACTCCTGACGAGACCTTGTCGTTCATCGTCGCCAATCTGCCGATCGGATCGCGCATTCCGATCGAACTGATCCGCAATGGTCAACGCCAGACCGTGACTGCGGTCGTTGGTGAGCGTCCGACCGAGGAAAAACTCGCGGCGATCGCGGGGGAGGGCACCGAAGGGCTGGCACCGCCCGACGCGCAGTCGACCAGCCAAGCGACCCGCGATCAGCTTGGTCTCGCGGTTACGCCGATGACGCCGGAAATCGCGCGCCAGTTGCGGTTGACCGCGCCGGTGCGTGGCGTCGTCGTCAGCGCGCTCAACCCGTCGAGCGATGCTGCACAAAAGGGACTGCAGCGCGGCGACATCATCGTGTCGGTCAATCAGCGCCCGGTGGCGTCGGTGGCCGAGGTCAACGCTGGCGTTGCGGCGGCCAAGGCGGCAGGCCGTGCCAGCGTGCTGCTGAGCGTCCAGCGTGGCAACGCGCCGGCGCGCTTCGTACCGGTACGCCTCGCGGCGCGGTAAGGCGGAACCGCGACCGACGGGCGGTCGAGAAAAGGCCGTCCGGCTAGTCGAGCTTGGTGATGGTTTCGTCGAGGCGAGCAACGATCATGCCGAACTTGCGTGCGGTCATCGTATTTTGCGCGCTCCGCCCGTCGGGTGCGACGCGGATCGATTGCGCGATCCGAAGGTCGCCTCTGATCCGATATCCGATGGATAGGATGGGGCCATTGACACGCACGTCGACGGGACCTGTCGCATCGCTCAACGCACCGTCGAACGTGCCATCCCCGTTGGATCGTATGGTCCAGCTGCGCGTGCGCACCGGCTTGTCGCACTCGCGCACGCGCTGCGTCAGGACAAGCTCGCCACCCTGTTGGTCGCCATTATGCCGCTCGCGACCGTGCCGCTCGCTCGCACGCCGCTCGCCGATGCTGTCGACGGTAACCGCGCACGCACCGCGCATGATGATCTTCAGCACTCCGTCGCCGTGCGTCCG
>JAYTAR010000485.1:0-2570 GCA_043737455.1 Sphingomonadales bacterium
GTTGGCCCGCAGCGCATCCAGCGCCGCGGGCTCATTCTCGACGAACGTACAATGTGTTGCCCCGCGTGACAGTGCCTCGAGCCCAAGCGCGCCCGACCCAGCGAACAGGTCGAGCACGCGCAATCCCTCAAAACTGCCAATGCGGCTGACGAGCATCGAGAATAGTGCTTCGCGCGTACGATCCGCAGTCGGGCGCGTTGCTTCGCCCTTCGGTGCGACCAATGGACGTCCGCGCCATTCTCCCGCGATGATCCTCACCGGCTTGGTCGGGCCTTGGGGGCAGCTTTTGGCACGCTCTTGCTCGGCGCGATCCGCCAATGCTTGCGCAGTGCCGTCCCTTGCACCTTGGGAGTGGCTTCGACGACAGGCCGTGCCTTGCCGATCTCCTTTAAGAAGGCGACGAGCTCGTGCTGCTTGACTTCCTCGATCTCGCCGGGAGGCAAGTCGCCGAGCGCGAACGGGCCATAACGCGTTCGGATGAGACGGCTGACCTGTAGCCCGAGAAATTCGAGCACGCGCCGGACTTCGCGGTTCTTGCCCTCTTTCAGCGTCATCTCGATCCATACGTTCGCGCCGGTACGGCGTTCGAGATTTGCATCGATCGAGCCGTAGCGCACGCCGTCGATCTCGACCCCCATGACGAGTTCCTCGAGCTGCGCCTGGCTGACCGCGCCATAAGCACGCGCGCGGTAGCTGCGCGGGACGCCGGTCGCGGGCAGTTCCATCTGCCGCTTCAACCCGCCATCGGTGGTCATCAGCAACAGCCCCTCGGTGTTTAGGTCGAGGCGGCCGACAGGGACAGTGCGCGGTAGCCCGGGCGGAAACCGGTCGTAGATCGTGGTGCGTCCCTTGGCATCGCGCTCGGCGGTGAGCAGTCCGGGTGGCTTGTGGTATCGAAACAGCCGGGCGGCCTCGGTCGCGGCGACGGGTTTGCCGTCGACGGTCACGCCCTTCAGGCTGGTCAGGATCGTCGCTGGAGTTTCGAGGGGCGTACCGTCGAGCGCGATGCGGCGCTCGTCGATCATTCGCTCGATCTCGCGGCGGCTGGCCACCCCTGCGCGCGCGAGCAGCTTGGCGATGCGGTCGCCGGTCCGTGGAGGTTGAGACATCGCTCCTCCTAAGGCCCAAACCCAATCAGGCCAAGGGCAGCCCCGCCGCCGCCAGCGCGGCATCGACTGCGGCGCGCGCAGCATCTGAACACGGCGTCATCGGCAGTCGCAAGTCCTCGGTAACGCCCTCGAACACGCGAGTGAGCGCATATTTGGTAGGCCCGGGCGACGCGTCGGCGAACAGTGCGACGTGCAACGGGAACAGCCGGTCGTTGAGTGTCTGTGCCTTCGCGATGTCGCCATCGCGACACGCCGCCTGGAACTCGGCACAAAGCGCGGGCGCGACATTGGCGGTTACCGAGATCGCCCCGACGCCGCCGACCGCGTTGAACGCGAGCGCCATGTCGTCGTTGCCCGACAATTGGCAAAAGCTGATGCCGCAGCCAAGCCGGTGCGCGGTCACGCGAGCGATCGCGCCGCTCGCGTCCTTGATGCCGACAATCGTTGGCAGCTTCGCGAGCCGCGCGAGCGTTTCGGGCTGAATGTCGGTGACGGTGCGTGCAGGCACGTTGTACACCACGATCGGCAAGTCGCAGTGGCGTGCCAGATAATCGTAATGCGCGACGATCCCGTCTTGGTTGGGCCGGTTGTAATAAGGGGCGACGACCAGTGCCGCGCTCGCCCCGCACTTCTTGGAGAAATTCATGTGCAGCAGCGCGTTCGTCGTGTCGTTCGATCCGCACCCGGCGATTACCGGCACACGTCCTGCCGCCTGTTCGACGCACAGTTCGATGACCCGGTGATGCTCGGCGTTCGACAAGGTTGAGCTTTCCCCCGTCGTGCCGCATGGGACCAGCGCCGCCGAACCGCAGTCGATCTGCCAATCGACCAGCCGTCGGAACGCGTCCTCGTCGACACGCCCGCCGCGAAACGGCGTCACCAGTGCCGGAATCGAGCCGGAAAACATGGCATTGCTCCTTCCCGGCGACGCGGCGCTGCGGCATAGCGGCGCGCGACCCAGCTTGTTCAGCGCCTGATAAGGACGCAACCGCCACTATGTCCACCATGACCCGCCGTTACGCTTTCGCCAGCCTCCTGCTCGTGCTTCCTGCCGCCGCGATCGCGCAGGATCTGATGGCACCGCCGCCACCGCGTTCGCTTGCCGCGCCGAGCGACGCTGGGATTGCGAACACGATCGCCGAGTGGAATGCGTTGCGTCAGACCGACGCGTTGCCATTTGCGTCATACGCACGCTTCTTGCTCGCGCATCCCGGCTGGCCGGGCGAGGCTTTGCTGCGCAAGGCAGCCGAGCGCGCGCTGCGTACCGATGCCGAGGACCCGAGCCTCGTCGCCAGTTATTTCACGCGCTACACCCCCGCGACCGCGACCGCTGCGCTGCGCCACGCCGAAGCGCTTGACGCGACGGGCCAGCGCGAAGCGGCCCGGGCGGCGGCACGGCGTGCGTGGACGATGGGTGCGCTGTCACCCGACGACGAGGCCCGGCTGACGATGCGCTTTGCG
>JAYTAR010000486.1:0-6418 GCA_043737455.1 Sphingomonadales bacterium
GCGTTCGCGCTGACCGGTGTCGGTACCCCCCCTTCGGTCATGCGCTGGAGCGTGGCGCAATCCCGCGCTATGCGCAACGGGCGCGCGCCCGTAGCTCAGATGGATAGAGCACGAGACTTCTAATCTTGAGGCCGCTGGTTCGACTCCAGCCGGGCGCGCCAACCTTGTTCAGGGCCAAAGTCACGTGAAAAAGTGCGGTTTTGCGTGCGTTCACTTCACACACTTCGCAGGGTGAGCGACCATTTGTGCTCGACACGGATGTTGGACGGTTTTGCTCATTGGATCGACGAAGTGAAAGAGCGGCAGCGCGCGCTGCGCTGGCGACGCTGCACAAAGGACCGGGTGTAGGACAGTGCCCGTAGATATGCTTTAGACTTCTCTCACCACGGCGGACAAAGCGAGGCTCATGGCTGAGGTACAGGCGACGAAGTCCGGCCGCGCAGGGCGTCGATCTCGGCCTGCCGCCGAGCCAGATAGGCTCTGCGCGCGGCGAGATAAGGCTCGTCGTTCTGGCGCATCTTTTCGATGCGCTCGTCGTTGCGGGCGCGACGATCGATGACGCTCAGGACGCCGACGGTCAGCGTGTAGCTCAACCGGTTGAACGGCCGCCCGACGACCGTCGGTAGGAAAGCCCGGTCGACGAAGCCGCCGACAAGATCGCGGATCGTCGTCGGCCCGACCAGCGGCACATAGAAGAACGCACCCGGCTTGACCCCGTAATAACCCAGCGTGTTGGCAAAGCCATTGCGACGGCGCGTCAGCCCGAAAGGTTTGCGCTTCGCGATGTTGAACAGGCCACCGACGCCGAGCACGCTGTTGACCGCGAAGCGCACGATGGTCTTCAACGCGCTGACCGGCCTCAACTGCAGCACGTCGTTGATGAAGGTCACCGGCTCGGTGAGATTGTCGAGCGCGTTGCGCAAGCCATCGCGCAGCGGTTCGGGGACCGCTTTTTCATAAGCCAGCGCAACTGGCCGCGCGATCGCGTCGTCGACCGCGAGCGTGACTTCGAATGATTTTTCATTGACCGCGCGCAGCGGATCGACAGGCCCGCCACGCGGTGCCGAAACGATGATATCGCCTTCGGCCGATAGCGGGCTGGTGGCGGCTGCTTGTTCTTCGATCTCCGGAATCGTCATCACGATCGGCACATCGATCGCGTCGATCAACGGCGGCGAGACGAGCGGCATCGGCGCGAGAAACAAGGCAAGCGCACCGAAGATCATTCAGCGGCTCGCGTCTGCGCAGCACGATCGTCGATCAGCATAATCGTCCCATGCGTTTGTCCGGACTTTTGATTTGCGCCGAGTCCGATATCGCGTTTCCCCGCCACTGTCGCTGGCTCCGTCGTATCAAAAGGAGATTCGAACTTCGTGTGCGCCAATGCCGCTGTTCACGATGTCGACCGTGCGATAAGCTTCAAGCAGTTGGTTGAACGAGGCCGATGATGGCAAGCATAGCGCGTAGTGATGGTATCGTCGGCCAGACGGTCCATGGCGGTGAGCTCGTCAAGCGCCACCACGTGTCGACCCGGCTGTGGCACTGGATCAATGCAGTGGCGATCATCGTGCTGCTGATGTCGGGGCTGATGATCTCGAACGCGCACCCGATGCTGTATTGGGGCGAATATGGTGCCAATTTCGACCAGCCGTGGCTTCGCGTCCCACGCTTTCCAGGATGGATGACGATCCCCTCGTCGTACAATCTCGCGCTCGCACGGCATTGGCATCTGTTCTTTTCATGGGTGCTGGCGTTCGGTCTGCTCGCCTATCTGATCGTCAGTCTGCTCAATCGACACGTCCAGCGCGACCTGACGTTGCGCGCGACCGAACTGGCACCATCGCATTTGTGGGAAGACATCAAGCATCATGCGCAGCTGAAATTTCCAACCGGTGCGGCGGCGCTGAAATATAACACGCTGCAAAAGATCGCGTACATCGGCGTGATCTTCGTCTTGATCCCGACGATGATCCTGACCGGAATGATGCTGTCACCCGGCCTGGCCTCGCTCACCGGCTGGGCGATCGACCTGTTCGGCGGACGGGCGACCGCGCGCTCGGTCCATTTCATCGCGGCGGGCGGCATCGCGCTGTTCATCGTCGTCCACCTGACGTTGGTGGTTTTGGCGGGGCCGTATAACGAGATTCGCTCGATGATAACGGGGCGCTTTCGCGTGCCGCCCGATCGCGAGGCGGCAGCGATCGAGGAACTGCAGCACGAAGCCGCACTGCGTGGAGACGCCGCATGACGACTGGCCTGATCGAACCGGCGCTGACGCGTCGGCTTGCGCTGGGGGGACTGGTCGCCAGCGCCGGCGGGCTGCTGGCCGGTTGCGACGCACTGGGCGAGAACGAGCGCTTCCGGTCGATCCTGAAACTTGCCGAGGACGGCAATTACGCGCTTCACCGGTCGTTGCAGGATCGGGCGGCGCTGGCCAAGGAGTTCGCGCCCGCGCAACGCTCGCCGATCTTCCGCTCGAACGGGACGCGGTTGCCGGTCGGCCCCGACTATGCGCGCCACATGGCGACCGATTTTGCCGACTGGACATTGGTCGTCGACGGCCTCGTCGCACGTCCGCAAGCGGTGCCGATCGGTCAGCTGCGGCAAATGCCCGCGCGCACGCAGATTACGCGTCACGACTGTGTCGAAGGGTGGAGCGCGATCGCCAAATGGACCGGTGTCCCGCTGCGGCTGGTGCTCGAGCGGGCAGGCATTCGTCCCGAGGCGAAGTACGTCGTGTTCCACTGCGCCGACGCTAACGACGGCTCGCCTTATTACGAATCGATCGACCGCATCGACGCAGCGCATCCGCAGACGATCCTGGCCTGGGCGCTCAACGACCAGCCGCTGCCGGTCATGAATGGCGCACCCTTACGCCTGCGCGTCGAACGCCAGCTCGGGTATAAGCACGCCAAATACGTGCAGCGGATCGAAGCGGTGGCGACGCTCGCCAATACCTATGGCGGCAAGGGTGGCTTTTGGGAGGATGGCGCGGGTTACGAATGGTATGCGGGCGCCTAGGGCGGAGCCCGCGCCGCTTCACTTGGCCTTTAGCGTGGCGATCCTGGCGATGGGCGAATCCTTGGCAAAGGCGCGCGTGAGCCCGAGCTGAGCGTCCTTGTCGGCCATCAAATTGGCCTTGAAGAATTCGGTCGACAGACTGGCCGTCGCGGCGTTGATCGCGGCATCGCCAGCGCGCGCGGCGCGGCGCAGCGCATGGCCGTTGAAGATCATGTGATCGGCGCCGTCGAACACGACCAGATATTTGCCGCCCGCAGGCATCGCCTCGAACGGGCGAACGCGGTCGGCGGCGCTCCCACGCGCCGCCCCCGGCGCCTCGTCGGCGGTGCCGGTCATCGACATGAAGGGGATCGTGATCGCGCCGAACGCCTGCGCGTCGGTGCCCTGCTGTGGTGCCGATGGACTCATCGCCAGCGCCGCCTTGATGCGCGGATCGCCCAACGACCTGCCCCCGGCGAAGCGCTGCCCGGCGAGCGCCTGCACGGTGACCGCCCCGAACGAATGGCCGGCGACGCCGACGCGCGTCATGTCGATTCGATCGAGACCGCACGGTTTGGCCGATCCCGGTCGCGCGACCTCGTCGAGGACGAAGCGCACATCGGCAACGCGCGCGAGCAATTGTGCCGCGGTCTTTCCCCGTTCGAGCGCGGCCAGCCGTCCCGCCGGGGTCGTTTCCGCGCGCCACAAATTGGTGTCGCTGCCCGGATGCTGGACATGGATGACGCCGATGCCGCTCGCCGCCCAGGCCTGTCCCCAGGCGGTGCCGCCATCGAGTGACCCGCCCAAGCCGTGACTGAAGATCACCAGCGGCACGCGCCCGCCGCCTGCGGGCATGCGCACGCGCACCGGCACGGCGCGCGTGCGCGCAGCATCGGTCCAAGTCAGGTCGCACACCGCTAACGGCGACGAAGTGGCCGGTGCGGCCAGCGCAAGTGCGATCAGGAAGCTCATGCCAGGTCTCCAATGATGGCAGCGGTATCGGTCGCCCACCGCCGCATCGACGCGGCGCGCCCGATGTCGAGACACGCGCGGCGCAGCGCGGCACGTCGGTCGGGCGACAGCGGCGCGGTCAGCGCGTCGAACTTGGCGCTGCGTTGTTCGCGCTCGGGCGGCGCGCGTTCGCCGGGGCCGGGGGTCCGCGCGCGTGCGGTCAGCCGCCGTCCGTCGCGCATGATTAGCTCGAGCGACAGCGGAACGCCGCCGACTATTTCGAACCGACCGCGCGCGGCGAGTGCGAGCGTGACGGGGTCGTTCAGCGCGCCGGGCTCGAAATCGCGCGGCAGGGCATTGCGGCGGCGAAGCCACGTCGCGACGACGAAGCTGAAGTTAATCATGCCGCCGATTTGCGATGCGGGTGCGACGAAGTGATCGATCTTGTCGCCCAGCACGCGCGCCCACCCGGCATCGCCGCGCACGACGAACGCGGTGACGTCCTCGGCTCGGACATCGGCGGGGAGATCGAGCGCCATGCCGTCGAGCATCGGAATGATCGAATGCGATGCGGCATAGTATTTGGGCCGCACGTACAGCGGTCCTTCGAGGTCGCCGAGGCGTCCGGTCAGCGTCGTCGCATCGGGCAGCGCGGCTTCGGCCCCGCCGAACAGGCGATAGAGACCCGCCTGCCCCTCGAGGATGCGACGCGGTCCCGCTTCCCCGACCTTTGCCAGTTGCGCGCTTTCGACCGCGATCCGTGCCGCGCGCGCGACGATGAGCCGCTTTTCCTCGGTCTGGTCGTAGAAATACTGGAAGGAGCCGCCACTCGCCGATCCGGCCAGGCCGATCGCGTCGGCGATCGCAGCGGCTGACGAGCCCAGCATCGACGACGCCATCGCCGCCGCGGCGGGTGGACCCCACACCCCCGACGCCATCCATCCGAAGCGCTGGATCGGACCGAGCGGCGCCGCGAGCCGACCCTGCAAGGTATAGCCGAGCGCCGCCGCGTGCACGAAGCGCGCGCCGCTACAGTCGGTCGCTTCGGCAAGCGCGAGCGCGGTCGGCAGGATCACCGCCGACGCGCGCAGCTGCGCACGCAAGTCGCTGTCGTCGACCTCGTCGGCATGGATCAGAAACGCATTGGCGGCAGCGGCGAGCTCGACGGGCGCGCGCATCCGTCGGCCATAGATCATTGCTTCGGGCGTGCCCTTGCGCGCGGCGAACATCGCGACGACCGGACGGGTCGACGGCAATCTCGCGCCGTGCACGATCGCGCCCATGGCATCGAGCAAAGTCCACGCGGTCCGCTCGGCGACCGCTTCGGGCACCGCCGCTTCGCGCGCGGCGACGACCGCTTCGCCGATGCGCAGGCTCAGCGAAGGCTCGCCAGGCACAGCGGCGGCAATTCGTTCGGCGAAGATCAGTCCCGTCGCCACGCCTGCGATCGCATGGCGGCGCGTCACCACGACCTTAGCGCCCGAAGCTCTTGGTCAGTTGGACCATGAACGTGCGTGGCTCATTGGCTTGCGTGTTGAAGAACTGATTGCCCGGCGCGATCGTGAAATAAGTCTTTTGAAACAGATTCTTTACTCGCGCCGATAGCGACCAGTCGTCGCCGCCGACGCCGACAGTCGCGTTGAACAGGACGGCGTCGTCGTAATCGGTGATGTTGCGGCCTTCCTCGAACCCGCCCAATTCGGCCCGGCCCTGTAAATTGGCAAACGCTTCGATGTTGTTCGCGACGCGCACCGCATAGCCAAGCGTCGCCGTCAACGTCCAGTCGCGCAGCCGCGCCAGCCGCTTGCCCGCCAGGTCCGTCGCTACAAGGCTGGCAGCCGGGTTGGTGTTGTTGTTGCTATACAAGATCGCCGAGCCATAGCTGCCGTCGGCCCAGGTCACCGATGCGCGGTAGCTCAGTCGACCGGCGGGGCCATTGAACAAGCGGCCCTGCAGTTCGGCCTCGAACCCATATTGACGCGAGTCGCCGCCGGTCAGCAATGCGGGGGACTGGCGCACGGTGTTGACCGCGCACCCGGGACGTACCGGCGTCGCCGGACGGCCGACGAACACCGCATAATTGACCAAAGTGTTCTTCTTGTCGGCGAGATAGGCATTGACCGAATATCGACCGAGTCCCGCAATACGCCCCTTCACGCCCAGCTCATAGCCGGTCACATATTCGGCTTCATATGTCGGCGGCAGCGCGATCGTACTCACGCCGTCGTTCGGCTCGCCCGCGTCATTGTTGAACCCGCCCGCGCGGAACGCGGTCGCGACGCGCGCATAGAGATTGACCGCGTCCGACAGTTTATAGGCGATCGAGGCGCCGGGTGTCCATTTGCGGATCGTCCGCTGGCGTTCGAATGCCTGGATGAGCTGCTCGTTGACCGGGGTCGCGGGATTGTCGAGCCGACGCTGCTCGTCGCTGAAGAAGCGCTTCTTGTCGACCGTGTAGCGCACGTCG
>JAYTAR010000487.1:0-6415 GCA_043737455.1 Sphingomonadales bacterium
GTTCGCGGTGGGATAGCCAAGCTGCCGCCCTACCTTGTCGCCATGTTCGACCCGCCCCTCGATCGCGAACGGCCGCGTCAGCAAGTGGATCGCCTCTCCCGGATTTCCCGCGACCAGCGCCGCGCGCACCCGGCTCGACGACACGCCCTCGCCATCGAGCATCACCGCGCCCACCGTATCGGCGACGATGCCGTGCTTCGCGCCCAGCTCGGCCAGCATGGCGGCATTGCCTCGCCGCCCCGCGCCGAAGGTAAAATCCTCCCCCGTCACCACTCCCGCCGCGCCGATGCGCTCGGCCAGAAGCCTGCCGACGAAATCCTCAGCGCTGGTCGCCGCCAGTGTCCCGTCGAACCCGAACACCAGCATTGCGTCCGCTCCCGCTGCAGCGAACAGGCGCTCGCGCTGGTCGAGGCTGGTCAGGCGGAACGGCGCCGCGTCGGGCCTGAAGTGCCGCACCGGGTGCGGGTCGAAGGTCGCGACGATTGCGGGCACGCCGCGGTCGCGCGCCAGCGCCACCGCACGTCCAACGACTGCCTGATGCCCTGAGTGGAACCCGTCGAAATTGCCGAGCGCGACGATCCCGCCGCGCAAGCGCTCGATGCGCGTCCCCCCGTCGATCCGTTCCACGCGCGGCCTTTGCGTCACGCGGGGCTTGCACGCAATGCGGCGCGGTGGGCTGTCCTACAGCGGTTCGATGCGGCAGGCTGGCAGGGTTCTTATGGCCGCGCGTCGGCTGCTCGCTCTTTCACATCGTCGATGCTCACACAGCGCGATCTGATTCGCTCGCTCGTCACGGAAGCGCGAATGGTCGTCCACCCTGCGAAGTGTGTGAAGTGAACGCACGCAAAACCGTCGTTTATCGCGCTGCATTAGCCCGGAAGCACCTGCGCCAGCAGTCGCAGGACATTGCCGCCCATCACCTTGGCGATGTCGGCGTCGCTGAAACCGGCATCGATCAGCGCTTGCGTGATCGCATCGAGCCGCGATGTGTCGAAGCGCGTTTCGACCGCGCCGTCGAAATCGCTGCCCAGACCGACATGGTCGATGCCGACGAGGTTGCGAACATGCGCGATCGCGCGGACGATCCCGGCGGGCGACGTGTCACACACCGCCGCGTCCCAATAGCCGATGCCGACGACGCCGCCCGTCCGCGCCACGCCGCGGATTTCCGCGTCGGTCAGGTTGCGATTGACGCGGCACGTCGCCTGCACCCCGCCATGGCTCGAGACCACGGGGCGCGTTGCCATCGCCAGCACTTGGCGCACGCACGCGTGGCTGCAGTGCGCGATGTCGATGACCATGCCCTTGGCCTCCATCGCACGCACGATCTGGGTGCCGAACGGGGTAAGCCCGCCTTTCTTGCGGCCATGCATCGAGCCCGCCAGCTCATTGTCGAAGAAATGCGTCAGCCCCGCCATGCGGAAGCCCGCGTCGTAAAGCCGGTCGAGGTTGGCGCGCTTCCCTTCGAGATTGTGCAGGCCTTCGACCGACAGCGTCACGCCCATAACACGTTGTCCGCCCGCGCGTGCGGCCCGCAGTCGCGCCAGATCGGTGCTTGTCCGGACAATGCGCAGCCGCCCGTCGCTGCGCGCCTCGAACCCCCGCAGCTTTTCGGCGTGCCACAAGCTGCGCTCGATCAGCGAGCCCCAAGTCCGCGGCGGCTGGCCCTGCGCAATGCTCAGCAGCGTGATATTGTCGGTGTCGGCCCCGTTCGCGTCATAATTCTGGTCGCGCGGTGTCTTGGTCACCGACGAAAGAATCTGCAGCGCGACGTTGCCGTCGGTCAGCCGCGGCAGGTCGACCTGCCCCCGGCCGCCGCGCGCGAGCAGGTCGCGCCGCCACAACAACGTGTCGGCGTGCATGTCGGCGATCTCGAACCGCTCGTGCAGCGCGGCCGCGCGCGCCGTCGCGGCAAGCGGGGCAGGGCCGGTCACGCGGTTGACCCGCGCTTCGAACGCGGGCGGCAGCAGCCCGAAAAACAGAAGTGCGACGATGCCAGCCAGCAGCAGGATCCAGGCCGTCACTCGTTTCATGCGCTCATTCCCCACCATGTCGCACCAGCCGCGACAGATGGTCGTAGAGCGCGGCGGTGTTTGCGTCCCAGCTGAAACGGTCGACGGTGGCGGCGACCGCGTGGCGCTCGGGCGGCGCGTTGGTTAGCTCACGCAGCGCTGCGGCGATGGCATCGGCATCGCGCGGGACCAGCCGTCCTGCGGCGGGCCGGTCGATCAGCTCGCGTGCACCACCGACGTCGCAGGTGACGACCGGCGTGCCCGACGCGAGGGCCTCGACCCAGGCATTGGCGAGGCCTTCGGAAGCGGTCGGCAAGACCATCGCATCGGCCGCCGCCAACCAGTCGGCGATGTCGGCTTGCGGCAGCGCCCCGGTAAGCCGGACACGGTCGGCGACCCCCAGCCGCTCGGCACGTGCCTTGAGTGCGCCCGCATCCTCGCCGCGACCGATCAGCACGAGCGTGGCACCCGGAAGCTGCGCCAGCGCGTCGATCGCAAACGCCTGTCCCTTGCGCGCGATCAGCGCCCCGACCGCGACGAACAAACTGCCGCCGACGCCAAGCGCTGCCTTTGCCGCCGCGCGGTCGCGAACGGCGAACGCGGTCTTGTCGATCCCGGTATAATGTACCGCGATGCGCTCCTCCGGCATGCCGAGCGCGACCACGTCGGCCTTGAGCGCCGCCGAGACCGCGAGCAGCCCGTCGGCGGCGCACCCCGCCGCGACGATCGCCGCGCGCGTCGCGGGCTGCCGTCCCCAGAAATGAATGTCCGCGCCGCGTGCCTTGATCGACACCGGCACGCCGAAATGCCGCCCCAGCGCGACCGCGGCGGGGCCGTCGGGCCAGAAGAATTGCGCGTCGATCACGTCGAACGCGAACGAGTGGCGGAGGGACGACAGCGGCCGGATCAGTGCGCGCGCCATCGCGGTGGCATCGAACCGCGCGCCTGGTCCGGGCAAATGGCCAAAGCGCGGACGATAGACGCCGATCCCTTTCCACGTCTCGATATCGGGCAGTGCGGCAAGCGCCCGGTAGCGCGGATGGAACCGCCCCAGCGGCGGGATACCGATCGGTGCAACGACGCGCAGCTCGACCTCGGGGTGCGCGGCCAGTCCCAATGTCTGGCGTTCAACGAACGGGCCGAATGTCGGGCGCGTCGCATCGGGGAATAGCGTTGAGAGGGTCAGCACGCGCAGCATCGCGCCACCCTTAGCGCGTCAGAACGCCCGCGACCAACGCAGGCCCGCGCCGGTATCGGTCGGGGCGGCGGCCCAATGCCCCGGCTGGAGGCGGCGGTACGCGTTCAGCGTCACCCAGCCGCCGCCAAAAGGTCGCGCATAAGCAAGTTCCCAATTCCGTTCATGGCCCTGCGGCGCGAGCGTCAGCTGCTGCGGTGTCATGCCGGGCAATGTCAGCGCCAGCCCGCCGCCAGTAACGCGCAGCGGCTCGGCGTAGCGCAGGGCGAGGCTGTCGCCGCCGAAGACACCGCTTTTCGTGAGTGTCGCGCGCAGCGCTCGGCTGGTCATGTGTGACGCGCCGCGCAGCGCGTTCGTGTCGGCGCTCGTCCAGCCATGTCGCACCGTCGCTGCGAGATACCACTCGCTGCCAGGCGCGACGGCCAGCTCGGCATCGGCGAACCACGTCGTTGCGCCGCCACCGCCGAATGCGGCATCGAAGCGCCCGCCCAGCACCGTTTCCCGCTCGCGCAGTCGGGTCAGGCGTGCGCCGAGCGTCCACGGCCCGCGCGCCACATCGATTGCGACCGCACTTTGCGCATAGCCATAATGTCGCCAGCGGTCCGAACGCGGACCGGTCTCACCCGCCTGCCACAGCCGCACGTCGCCACTTTCTACAGCGACCGTAACGCCCAGTTTGCCGAGCCGGTGGCGCATCGCGAAGGCCGCGAGCGGGGCGTGGTCGAGCCCGCGGTCACCGATCAGAAAGGCCGGCGGATGCTCGGAACTTGCAGCGGACGTCAGCCCTGCCGACTCGCGCCCGACGCCGATGCCCAGTGTCGTCGCCTTGCCCAGCGCGATCGCGACCGCCCCTGCCAGCACACGCGCGCGGCTCGCATCACGATGGTCGAGCAGCAGGTGCTGGGTGCCGCCGTCAGCGACCGCGAGCGCGATGCTGGCGCGGCCCGCGCCACCGGTCAGGCTGCGCGTGCCGATCGCGAGCGCCTGGCCAAGCATCGCGGCCGGAGCGGTTCGCGCGATCGTACCGCCAAGGTCGACCGCGAAGTCGCGCCCATATTCGTCACGGATCGTGGCTGCCATGCCGCCCTTCGCGGCGTCGCCCATCGTGGCACCGAGCGTGGCATTGCCGGTCAACGACACGCTGACGCCAACACCAGCAAGCGACGTGGCGCCCTGCGGTGCAAACGCGCGGGCAAGGTTCAGTTCGCCGTTTCCGTAAGTCGCATCGACCCCCGCCGCGCCGAGGTCGGTGGCGGTACGATAGAGCAATGCGACGATCTGCGCGGCGGTCAAATTGGGGAACGCCTGCGCGAGCAGCGCCGCCGCGCCCGCGATGACCGGGGTCGAGAACGACGTGCCGCTGTAGAGCAAAGCGGTGCCGTTCTGGTCGGTCGAACGCACTTTCACGCCGAGCGCGGTCATGTAATTTGCCGCCGCAATCCCTGCCTTGTTCGAAAAATCGGCGAGCGCACCGCCGGTGTCGGTCGCGCCCGCGATGATGACCAATCCACGCGCGATCGGGTCGGTCGCGATCTGCGCGAGCATATCGGGATCGACCGCCGTGTTCGGGTTCTTCACCCCGTCGTTTCCCGCCGCGATGACGATGATCGTCCCGGCCGCGGTCGCGCGGGCGATCGCGGCGCGCAATGCGTTGTTCGCGGGACTGCCACCAAGCGAGATGTTGACGACGCGCGCTTTGGCCGCGACCGCGCCGTCGAGTGCCGCCGCCATCGCCGCGTCGGCGTGGTTGCAGCCGCCGCCGTCGCTGGCGCCCGAAGTACAGCTGCCCGGCGTGTCAGTGCGCAGCGCAAGCAACGTCGCATCGAACGCGATGCCGTGCGTACCGCTGTCGTTGCGCGCCCCCAGCAAGATCTGCGCGACTGCGGTACCGTGCCCGCCGTCGTCGCCGAGTGACCTGATACCCGCAAAGTCGCGCGAGAACGGGCTGATGCGCCCGGCAAATTCAGGGTTGCTGACGGCGACCCCCGAATCGATGATGCCAACGACGATCTCCTTGCCGGTCGCGCCGACACCATAGGCCACGAGTGCCTGCGCCTGCGCCGCGCCGTTCGAGCGACGATATTCAGACGTGTCGTAATTGACCGAGGGCACCACGTTGGCAGGGGCGGCAGCGGCTGTGGGCGGCGTCGGCGCAGCCGAGGAGACGACGGGCGTCGAGGCCACGCCACCACCGCCACTGCCACCGCAAGCCGTGAGCAACGATGTGCTCACCATCAGCATGATCCGCCCGCGCATCGGCTCTTCCCTCACCACCACTATGGCTGGAGGGGTAACGCCAACCCGCCGCGCGCAGCAGGGCGTTCGCGGTTGCTGCGTGGGACAGTATCGGCCAGGGACGTTCACCATGTCCGTCAACGAACCGCCACCGCGCGCGCTGCTCGAGGCCATCGACGCGTGGATCTTCGATCTCGACAATACGCTCTACCCGGCAAGTTGTGATCTGTTCGCATTGATCGACAAAAGGATCGGGCTTTACGTCGAGCAGCTCTATGGCTGCGATGCGATCGAGGCGCACCGTATTCAAAAGCACTATTTCCACGAACATGGCACCACGCTTGCCGGCTTGATTGCGGACCGGCGCGTCGATCGGCACGAATTTCTGGAATTCGTGCACGATATCGACTTGGGCAGACTGAGGCACGATGCGCGTCTGGTCGCCGCGATCGCGGCGCTGCCGGGGCGCAAATTGGTGTTCACCAACGCCGATGTGCCCCATGCGCAGCGTGTGCTCGATCGACTGGGGCTGGGCGCGATATTCGAAGGCATTCACGACATTCATGCGATGGACCATGTGCCAAAACCCGATCCGATCAGCTACGCCGGGTTGTGTGCGCACTGGGCGATCGAGCCAGAGCGCGCGCTTTTTGCCGAAGACATGGCGCGCAATCTGGCGCCGGCCAAGACGATCGGCATGACGACGCTTTGGATCGATAACGGGTCCGAACAGGCGGCGGACATCGCGTCACCCGATTTCGTCGATTACCGTACGCATGACCTCGCTGACTGGCTGCACGAACTGACGGGAAGAATAGATGACGCTTGAAGCGACGATCGATGCCGCCTGGGACGAGCGGGACACGCTGAGCGCGACGACGACCGGGCCGGTGCGTGATGCGGTGGCGGCGACGCTCGACGCACTCGACAGTGGAACGGCGCGCGTCGCCGAGCCGGATAGTGCGGGCGGATG
>JAYTAR010000488.1:0-2563 GCA_043737455.1 Sphingomonadales bacterium
GCCGACGCTTATTTCATGACCAGAGGCCGCGCTTCGCGGCTTGGTGCCTGGGCATCGGACCAGTCGCGTCCGCTCGCCGACCGCGCGACGCTCGAGGCGCGGCTGGCCGAGGTGACCGCGCGGTTCGAAGGCGACGACGTGCCGCGCCCGCCGCACTGGTCGGGGTACCGCGTCGATCCGCAGGTGATCGAGTTCTGGGAGGACGGCGCCCACCGCCTTCACGACCGCCGTGTCTTCACGCGGCATGGCGACGCGTGGCGCGAGGGGCGTTTGTTTCCGTGAGCGGTACGCATGGTCACATGCACGCCGCCGCGCGCGCCACGCTGACCAGCCGTGCCGCGCTCGCCAGCATCGCCGTGGCGCTGTTCCTGCTCGTGCTAAAGACCTGGGCGGCGGCGCAGACCGGGTCGGTCGCGATGCTCGGCTCGCTCGCCGATACCGCGCTCGACCTGATCGCGTCGCTCGTGACGTTCTACGGGGTGCGGTTGGCGGCACAGCCAGCCGATCGCGAGCATCGTTTCGGCCATGGCAAGGCGGAGGCGCTGACCGCGTTGTTCCAGGTCGTCGTCATCGCGCTGTCGGGGCTTGCGATCGGGTGGCGTGCGGTCGAGCGACTGATGGCGGGGCAGGTAACCGCACACGCCGAACTCGGCATCGGCGTTTCGGCGGTCGCGATCGGCGCGACGCTGGCGCTGCTCGCTTATCAGCGCTTTGTCATCGCGCGCACCGGCTCGGTCGCGATCCGTGCCGACCATGTTCACTATCAGTCCGACGTGCTGCTCAACGGCGCCGTGATCGCGGCGCTCGCGCTCGATCAATATGCGGGCATCGGGTGGGCCGATCCGATGTTCGGCATCGGCATCGCGCTCGCGCTGCTATGGGGGGCGTGGCGCGCGGCGGCAGGCGCGATCGACCAGTTGATGGACCGCGAATGGCCCGAGGAGAAGCGCTTGCGTTTTCTCGAAGTTGCCGCGCGCCACCCCGCATTGTCGGGCATCCACGACCTGCGCACGCGGTCGAGCGGAACGATGGACTTCGTTCAGTTCCACGTGTGGGTCGCCCCCGACATGACCGTCGCCGCGGCGCACGGCGTGATGGACGAGGTCGAGCAACAGCTCGAAGCCGAGTTTCCTGGTACTGAAATCCTGATCCATATCGACCCGGAGGGGCAAGTCGATCGCGAGGGCGTGTTACCCTCCGCACTGGCCGAGGAGGCCACACGATGAAGATCGCTTTTGCTCAGGTCGATGCGTTCGCCGATCGCCCCTTCACGGGCAATCCCGCGGGCGTGATGCGCCTCGACACTTGGCTCGACGACGCGTTGCTGCAAGCGATTGCGGCGGAGAACAACCTGCCCGAAACCGCGTTCGTCGTGCCGACGACGGGCGATGCGGAGTATGAGCTGCGCTGGTTCACGCCGAATGCCGAAGTCGCGCTATGCGGCCATGCGACGCTTGCCAGCGGGCATGTAGTGCTCGGTAACGACATGCCCGTTGGCAAAGGTCACGTGCGGTTCCGAACCCGGCAGGCGGGGGTGCTTACCGTCGCTCGCAAGGGCGATGCCTATGATTTGTCGCTGCCGGCCTGGGCACCGTCGCTTAAGCCGCTGCCCGCGATCGTCGCGGCGCTCGGCGTCGACGCGGTCGAAACCTTATGGACCGAGCGCGGCTATGCGCTGATCGTCGTCGCCAACGAGGCGATGGTGCACGGGTGCGCGCCTGACTTGCGCGCGTTGGCGGCGTTGCCCGTCGTGGCGATCGTCACCGCGCCGGGCACCGCAACCGACGTCGTCAGCCGTGTTTTCACGCCATATTATGCGATCGACGAGGATCCCGTGACCGGCTCGGCACATGCAGTGATGACCCCTTACTGGACCGCGCGGCTCGGGCGTGATCATTTCACCGCGCATCAGGCGAGCGCGCGCGGCGGAACGCTGACGTGTCGGCGCGACGGCGACGACGCGGTGCTGACCGGGCGCTGCGTCACGGTGATCGAAGGCACGTTTTCGCTCTAGGTCAGTCTGGCCATCACCTGCGCTGTCCTACAGTCGATCGATGCGGCAGGCTGGCGTCGTCACACGACCGCACGGTCACCCGCTCTTTCACATCGTCGATGCTTGCATGAAGGGAGCCCGCGCGCCCGCTCTTTACGGAGCGCAAAATGGTCGTCCACCCTGCGAAGTGTGTGAAGTGAACGCATGCAAAACCGCCGTTTAACTGGCTTTGCTACCGTTGCGAGACCTGGGCCAGCACTCGCTGGACATCGCTCGATATCGCCGCCTTGGTCTCCTCGATCCACCCGCCGCCAACGACGCGTTCGCCCGCATAGAGCACTGCCGCCTGTCCCGGCGCGACCCCATATTCTGGCACCGCAAAGCACAGCTGGTCGCCAGCGAGCACCGCGGGCACGGGCTTCGCCAGCGAACGGACCTTTGCGCTCAGCGGCTCGTCGGACGCGGCGCCGATCCAGTTCAATTCGCTTAGCCGCGCCGATCGCACCGCCAGCGCGGCGCGTGGGCCCACGATGACGCTATTGTTCGCCGCCTCGATCCGCACGACGTAGA
>JAYTAR010000489.1:0-6392 GCA_043737455.1 Sphingomonadales bacterium
CGTCGGGTGCTCCGCGACCTTCCCCCATTTCGGTGTCGACCATTGCCCCGCTCACTCCGGTCGTCGCATGCGATGAGCACAACCGTAACGATGTGTCACGGTTGGGCGGTCGAGAGTCAATCGTGCCTTACAGCATTCACGCACGGCCAGCTTCGCCTATAATTGCGACAGGTCGACGTCGCTTGTGCGCGCCCAATCGCCCAGCGCCACACGCATAGCGACAGGCGGTGTCGCAAGCAGGGCTGGCAGAGCCAAACGCAATGCGGCGACGTCGAGCGAACGGATCATCGCCTTGATCGGCCCGACCGCTGCCGGGGTGATCGAGAGCCGATCGATGCCGAGCCCGATCAACGCCATCGCCTCGAGCGGACGCCCGCCCATCTCGCCGCACACGCCGACCGGCACGCCAGCTGATTGCCCTTCCCGCGTGACACGAGCGAGGAAGCGCAAGATCGCCGGGCTGAGCCAGTCGTACCGGTCGGCGAGCCTAGGGTTGGCACGATCGGCGGCGAACAGGAATTGGGTCAGGTCGTTGGTCCCGATCGACAGGAAATCGAGTTTGGGAAGCAGGATGTCGAGTACTTCGGCCAATGCCGGCACTTCGAGCATCGCACCATAACGGATCGCGGTCGGCATCCGCTTGCCGCGCGCGGTCAGCCACGCACGCTGCGCCTCGAACAAGGCCTGCGCTTCGTCGAACTCCCAGGGCTCGCTCACCATCGGAAACATGACGTACAGCGTCTTGCCCGATGCCGCCTCGATCAGCGCGCGGGCCTGCACTTTCATCAGCGTGTCGCGGTCGAGCGCGAGGCGCAGCGCGCGCCAGCCCATCGCGGGATTTTCTTCCTCCTCCTCGCTGCCGGTACGCAGATAGGGAAGCGCCTTGTCGCCGCCGATGTCGACGGTACGAAAGATCACCGGTCGCTCGCCCGCGGTATCGAGAACGTCGCGGTAAAGCCGTTGTTGCCGCTCGCGTGCGGGAAGCGTGGCGGAAACGAGGAATTGGAACTCGGTGCGGAACAGCCCGATGCCGTCGGCCCCGGTCAGATCGAGCGCGGCGGCATCGTCGCGCAAGCCCGCATTGACCATCAGCGTTATGCGGTGCCCGTCCTTCGAAATCGGCGGCTGGTCGCGAAGCGCCGCAAACGCTGCGCGGCGTTTGGCGCCGATGACCAGCTTTCCCGCGAACGCATCCTCGATCGCGGGCGTTGGCCGTACGAACGCCGACCCCTGCGTCACGTCGAGCAGGAGGAGATCACCCTCGGCGATCGACTGGCGCACCTTGGCGACGCGGCCAAGCACCGGCACGCCCATCGCGCGTGCGACGATCGTGACGTGCGCGGTCAGCGATCCTTCCTCGAGGATCACGCCCTTTAGCCGCCGCCGGTCATATTCGAGGAGTTCGGCGGGGCCCAGATTGCGCGCGATCAAGATCGTGTCCTGCCGCAGCCCCGCCTGCGCGGCGGTCCCCAATTGTCCGGACACGATCCGCAGTAATCGGTTCGCCAGATCTTCGAGGTCGTGCATGCGGTCGGCGAGCAAAGGGTCGCTGATCTGGCGCATCCGGGCACGTGTGCGCTGCTGAACGCGCTCGATCGCGGCTTCGGCGGTCAGCCCCGAATCGATCGCCTCGTTGATGCGCCGCGACCAGCCCTCGTCATAAGCGAACATGCGGTAGGTATCGAGCACCTCGCGGTGTTCGCCATCACCGCCAAATTCGGCCTGGCTCGCCATCTTGTCGATCTGCTCGCGCATCTTGTCGAACGCGGAATAGACGCGGTGGCGCTCGGCCTCGGTATCCTCAGCGACGGTATGCTCAATCGTGATGCGCGGCTGGTGAAAGACCGCATAGCCGCGCGCCATTCCCTCAACGAGCTTTTGTCCGGTCAGCCGCTGGCCCTGGACCTGCGACGCGGGCGTCGCCCCGCCGCGTGCGTCATCGACCAGCCCGGCGTTGGCGATCATTTCCGACAGCACCATCGCGACGGTCTGCAACGCTTCGATCTCGACGTCGTCGTAGGGGCGCGGATCGGCATGCTGGACGCACAACACGCCCACCGACGCCTCGCGCCGGACGATCGGTACGCCCGCGAACGAGTGGAACAACTCCTCGCCGGTTTCGGGCTTGTACGCGAAATCGGGGTGGCTCGTCGCCTCGTCGAGGTTCAGGATCGCAAGGTCCTCGGCAATCGTACCGACCAGTCCCTCGCCCATCGCCAACCGCGTGACATGCACCGCTTCCTGCTTCAGTCCACGTGTCGCGAACAGCTCGAGCAAGCCGTCGCGCAGCAAGTAGATCGAGCAGACTTCGCTGCCGAGTTCCTCGCCGATGATGCCGACAACCTGATTGAGCTTTGCCTGCGGATTGGTCCGCGCGGCCATCACCTCGTGAAGGCGAGTCAGGATCTTGCGGGCGGCAGCAGCGGCGGTAGGCATGGAGACGACGCTAGCAGAGCGGGGCACACTCTCCAACGTCAACGAACTGTTGAGACAAGGGCTGATATGCGAGGTATGATGATCCGGCTCCTCGTTCCGCTCGCGCTGTTCGCGATCGCCGCCTGCAGTGGGGACGCGCCTCCACAGCCTGTCACCAATACCGTCGATCCTGCCATCGCCGATGCGCTCGCCGACCCGATCCTCGTCGATCCGCAACTCGCACACCAGGCGAATGCGGATGCGGTGCAGCCTGCCGACCAGCCATTTTCGGCGCCGATACCGCTAGGCGTGCCGAGCGCGCCCGACCGCGCGACGCTGGGCACGCTGGCCAAGGCGGCGGCCGGGTCAAACGGCTGTGGCGCGAGTGTTCAATATTCGATGATATGGGCAGCGCGGCTGCCGCAGGCTCTTGCCTTGCCCGCCGCTGCGCAAGTCGTCGAGGCGGCGGGAAGCGATACGAGCGGGTGTCGCCTGCGCATCGTCCGCTACGCGATTGCAGCGACACCGACCGACACGCTCGGCTGGTGGCGGAGCGCCGCGACGCGCGCAGGCTATACGATTTTACCCACCAGCGACGGCGCGCTTGCGGCGCGCCGTACGCGCGACAGCGCGACGCTCGGTGTGTCGGCGTACAAGGACAGCGTCGACGTCTTGATCAAGGGCGGCTGATCAACTGGCGCGGAGGCGTGCGGTCGGCTAGGCGGTGCGCGTGCACAATTCCTCTCCCGACAGCTCCTGCGGCCTCGCGCTGGTACGCGCGGCATGAGCGACGCTCCCAAGGTCCGGCAGTTCACCGTCGCGCCCGACGACGACGGCATTCGCCTTGACCGCTGGTTCCAACGCCATGTGCCCGAGGCAAGCTTCAACACCGTGTCGCGCTGGGCACGCACTGGGCAGCTTCGCCTCGACGGTGCCCGCGCCACGCCGGGCGACCGCGTCGCGACCGGGCAGACGGTGCGCGTGCCCCCGCCCGAGGCCGTCAAGGCCGCCGCCGCACCACGCCCGGTCCGTGAACGTGCGCCGCTATCCGACGATCAGGCGGATTTCGCGCGCAGTCTCGTCATCCACCGCGACGCCGCCGCGCTCGTGCTCAACAAGCCACCGGGGCTGGCGACGCAAGGGGGCAGCGGCACTACCGAGCACGTCGACGGGCTGCTCGACGCGCTGAGCTTCGAGAGCGAAGGCCGACCCAAGCTCGTCCACCGGCTCGACAAGGATACCAGCGGAGCGCTGCTGATCGCGCGCAACGCACGCGCCGCGGGGCATTTCGCCAAGGCTTTTTCCAGCCGCACCGCGCGCAAGGTCTATTGGGCGATCATCGTCGGCGTGCCCGACGTGTTCGACGGGATGATCGAGCTGCCGATCGGCAAACAGCCGGGCAGCGGCGGCGAAAAGATGCACGTCGACGAGAAAGAGGGAAGCGCCGCGCGCACGCGCTACCGCGTCATCGACCGTGTCGGCAACCGCGCGGCTTGGGTCGAACTGCAGCCCTTCACCGGGCGCACGCATCAATTGCGCGTGCATATGGCCGCGATCGGTCACCCGATCGTCGGCGACGGCAAATATGGCGGCAAGGAAGCGTTTCTGACGGGCACGATCAGCCGCAAGATGCACCTCCACGCGCGCCGCCTGCGCATCGACCATCCCGATGCCGGTGTCGTCGACGTGCGCGCCGACCTGCCGCCGCATTTTGCCGAGACGATGCACGACCTGGCGTTCACGATCGCCGACGGTGATGCGCTTGCGCTCGAGGAACCCAAATTCTCCGAAACGTCTGAGGGCAAGCGCCGCATCGCGACCAACATCGCCAAATCGCGGCGCAAGGAGCGCAAGGGCGAACGCCGCGCGCGCGGCACGCGCTGACGCTTCCCCCGCCCGCACGGCGCGCTTAAGGGCCATCGCCATGTGGCTGCTTCATCAATTTCCGCTCTGTCCGTTTTCACGCAAGGTACGCCTGTTGCTCGGCGAAAAAGGCGTCGGTTGCGAGCTGCGCCTCGAGTATCCGTGGGAGCGGCGTGACGAATTCGTCGACATCAATCCAGCCGCGACGACGCCGGTCATGATCGACAGCGACCGTGGCACGCGGCTGATGCATTCGGGTGCGATCTGCGAGTATTTCGAGGAGACGGTGCAGAAGTCGCCGATGATTTCAGGCACCGCAACCGAACGCGCCGAGATACGCCGCCTGACGGCATGGTTCGACGAACAATTCTATATGAGCGTCACCGCGCCGATGATGAACGAGCGGATGATGAAGCGCCTGATCCACCGCACCTCGCCCGATACGACCGCGCTGCGCACGGCGATGAAAGCGGCGAACGCGATGCTCGATTATGTCGACTATCGGCTCGACCATCACAACTGGATCGCAGGATCGGCACTCAGCCTCGCCGACCTGGCAGCGGCGGCGCATATCTCGGTCGCGGACTATCTCGGCGGGATCGACTGGCGCGGCCATGACCAGACCCGCAACTGGTATATGGGACTGAAATCGCGCCCGGCATTTCGCCCCTTATTGTCAGAGCGGATGAGCGTGATCGCGCCCCCTGCCGATTACGACAAGGTCGATTTCTAGACGCGACCGCGTCGATCTCCCCGAGCGCGACCGCGACGTCGCGCTCGGGGTGAACTTGGACTGCGCCTTCAAGCAGCCGGAATGATCTCGGGCATGCGCGAGGAATGCAGGTGGTCGATCATCCACTTGCCCCCTTCATATTTGTAGATGAACGAGTAGCGCGCCCTGACGTTCGTCACTTGACCGTCGGCGGGATTGGTCAGCTTCACTGTCCATGTGCCGACGCGCGTCGCCATGTTGCAGCCCAGGTCGATCGTGCTGGTGTCGATCGTTCCCACGGGTGAGTTCTTGAGGAACGACACGAAATAGTCGCGAATTTCGGGCGACGTCGTGCGCGGCTTGTTGGATACCGTGGCGAGCAGGACCGCGTCCTTGCCGAACAGCGCGGTCACGGTGTCGGGGTTCTTCGTGGCCCAGGCCGCACTGAACTTGGCGTAGAGCGATTCGACCGCGGCGGTCGTGACCGGTGCGCAGGTCGTGCTGCGCGCAGCGGCGGGCGCGGCGGCAAGCGCCGCTCCCAGCGAAGCGGCGATAAGTGCTGATTTCATCATAGTGTGCATCCCCTATTATGTGCTCGCGCTATTTCCGACGCTGACGCTCGCATTTCAACGGCCTTGACTGCTACAATTTTTTCGGTCCACCGCCGAAACGATGCGGTTCGTCGCCGACCGGATCACGGTCGCGTCTGGCCGGTGCCGCGGACTTGCCATTTATAGGTGGTCAGACCCTCGAGCGCGACCGGCCCGCGGGCATGCAACCGCCCGGTCGCGATCCCGATCTCGGCGCCCAGTCCGAACTCGCCGCCGTCGGCGAATTGCGTCGAGGCATTCCACATCACGATCGCCGAATCGACCGCCTGCAGGAAATGTTCGGCGGTTGCGACATCCTCGGTGACGATCGCATCGGTATGGTCCGAGCCATGCGCCGCGATGTGCGCCAGCGCCCCCTCGACTCCGTCGACGAAGGTCGCCGACACGATATTGTCGAGATATTCGGTGTCCCAGTCGCTGGCATCGGCAGCGACGACGCGTGCATCGAGCGCGGCGATCGCGGGCGTGCCGCGCACCTGGCACCCGGCCTCCACCAGCGCGACGACGATCGGCGCCGGGTCGGCATAGCCGTGGTCGATCAGCAACGTCTCGGTCGCGCCGCAGATGCCGGGGCGGCGCATCTTGGCATTGACGACGATCGCGCGCGCCTTGGCGGGGTCGGCGGCGGCATCAACATAAGTGTGGCAGAGCCCGTCGAGGTGCGCGAGCACCGGCACGCGCGCATCGGCCTGAACCCTTGCGACCAGCGCCTTTCCGCCACGCGGGATGATGACGTCGATCAGGCCGTGCGCGGCGAGCATGGCGCCGACCGCCGCGCGATCGGTGGTCGG
>JAYTAR010000490.1:0-6386 GCA_043737455.1 Sphingomonadales bacterium
GCGAACGTCTTGGTGCCCCCGCTCTCGCCGCCGCGCTCGGCGACTTCGTACAGCGCCATCTCGGCCTTTTCGATTTCGGCCTTGGGATCGATCGCAAGCGAGGTGTCGAGCGCGCCTTCGACCATCTCACGCCCGACGCTCACCAACTCGCGCAGCAGCGCCAGATCATAGATCTGGCGCGCGAAGTCGCGCGCGCCGATCAGCGCCGCCCCGCTTCCCGTCAGCTTGGCGAGATAGGCCGCGCCGCCGAGCTCCTTCATCGCCTCGTCGGCGTCGAACATCGGCCGCAGCGTAACCGGCGTCGCGATCATGTTCTTGTCGGCGAGCGCGAGGATCGCGGCATAGACGCGGCCGTGCACGTCTTCAAAGAAATGCCGCGGCGCGAGCAGCATCTGCACGTCGCCGACCAGCCGATTGTCGATCATCAGCGCACCGAGCAGCGCCGCTTCGGCTTCGACATTATAGGGGAGTTCACGGGGCGGTTCGGCACCGCCGGGAATCAAGCGTAGAGGTTCAGCCATCCGAGCACCTTCGGCGCATCGTCGGTGGCACTCAATGGCCTTGCGGTCGTTCGAGCCGCGATGAACGGGGACGAAGCTGTGGATAGCAGTTGCCAGCGCGCACCGAAGCCCCGAAGAACCGTAGCGCCATGAACGAGATGCGCCGCATAAGTTCCGATGAAACCGTGTCGCCAGCGCCTGGCCCGCGCTCACGGCGTACGCGTCTGGTGCTGATGTTCTCGGTTCCCATCCTGATCGTGGTTGCCGGGCTTTATCTCTGGATGACGTCGGGTCGGACGGTGTCGACTGACAATGCGGTCATCGATGCCCCCGTCGTCAGCATCGCGCCCGAAGTGTCGGGCCGCATCCTGGCGGTCGCGGTCCGCGAAAACCAGATCGTAAAGGCAGGCGACCTGCTGTTCCGCATCGACGATGCGACGTACCGGATCGCGCTGTTGCAGGCCGATGCCGCGCTCGCCAACGCGCGTGTGCAGGTCGCGATGCTGCAGGGAACCGCCGCTTCGAAAAGTGCCGAGATCGGGAGCAAGCGCGCCGACATCGCCGCCGCCGACGCTTCGGTCGGGCTGTCGGCCGACACGCTGCGTCGCCAGGATGCGTTGATGGTGCGTGGCTTTACGACGCGCGCTCAACTCGACGCGGCGCGCTCGGCGCTGGCATCGGCGCAGGCCCGGCGGGCAGCTGCCGTCGCCGCGCAAAGCGCCGCGGTCGCGACCGCCGATGCCGCACGGGCCGCGCTCGGCGTCGGTGCCGATGGGCAAGCCCCCGCCGTCGAGAGCGCGCTGGCGCAACGCGCGCGCGCCGAGCTCGACCTCAAGCGTACCGAAATGCGCGCGCCGATCGCGGGGCGTGTCACCGGCACCGATCGGCTGCAGCCGGGTAACATGGCGTTGATGAGCCTTTCCCAGCTGAGCATCGTGGGTACCTCGGGCTATTGGATCGAAGCCAATTTCAAGGAAACCCAGCTTGCCAAGCTGCGTATCGGCCAGCCTGCCACGGTCGCGATCGATGCGCTGCCGGGCCGCGACTTCGCCGCGCGCATCGTCGGGATCGGCGCCGGAACGGGCTCGCAATTCTCGTTGCTTCCCGCGCAGAACGCGACGGGAAACTGGGTGAAAGTCACGCAACGCGTGCCGGTACGCCTCGCTTTCGACACCGCACCCGACCGCGCGCTCGTCGCTGGCTGGAGCGCCAAGGTGACGGTTCGCGTCGCGCCCTGATCGACACGATGGCCGATCCCCGCATCTCGCACATCGTGCTCGACGAACAGACGATCGTGTGGCGCAGCGCCGACATCGAGCAGGAACGTCGCATCGCGATCTTCGACCTGCTCGAGGGCAATTTCTTTCAGCCGCAGCGCCCGCAGCCCGACGGCTATGCGGGCCCGTACCGCGTAAGCCTGCGCGTCGAGGAGGGGCGGCTGGGCATCGACATCGGTCGCGAGGACGGCACGCCGCTCGAAACGCACATCCTGGGCATGGGGCGCTTTCGCCGTCCGATCCGCGACTATTTCGCCATCTGCGACAGCTATTTCCAGGCGGTGAAGGGCGCGACGCCGGCGCAGATCGAGACGATCGACATGGCACGGCGCGGTATCCACAACGAAGCCGCCGAGCTGTTGAAGACCGCGCTCGATGGCAAGGTCGCGCTCGATTTCGACACCGCGCGGCGACTGTTCACGCTGATCTGCGTGCTGCATATCAAGGGATGATCGACGCCGCGCTCCTCATCGCCGCTGCGCGCGAGGCCGCGACCCGCGCCTATGCGCCCTATTCGAATTTTCACGTCGGTGCGGCAGTGCTGCTGACCGATCACAGCGTCGTAACCGGCGCCAATGTCGAGAATGCAAGCTACGGGCTTTCGCTGTGCGCGGAGACCGTCGCGCTCGCCAAGGTCGCGAACGAGGGACGACTGGCCGACGTCGTCGCGATCGCGGTGACCGGCGGCAGCGGTTCCGATCCGGTGCGCCCATGCGGCCGATGCCGGCAGGTCATTAACGAAGCCGCGCAACTGGGGGGGCGCGACATCGTGATCCACTGCGCGGGCGCAGTCGGCGACGCGGTCGAGCGGCACTTGTCGTCGACGCTGCTGCCGCACGCGTTCGGACCTGCGGACTTAGTTTAAGGATCAGGGAAGACCCTCACCTCCCACTTCGTGGGCCCCTCCTCTCCCGCGAAGGCGGGAGAGGGAGTTTCTTTGAAGCCCTCTCCCGCCTTTGCGGGAGAGGGTTGGGTGTGGGCCTTCTTCTCCTACACCCGTCCAAGCTAAATATCGAACACGTACCCAAGCACAGGCGGCACCGCCTCATACCCCGCGAACTCCAGATACACCGGCGGGCGCAGCGGATAATCGGCGACCGTGACCGGTGATCCAAGTGTCGTCATGTCGAACAGATCGCGCGCGAACATCGCGGGCAGGCGAACGCAGCCGTGCGATGCGGGATACCCCGGATTGACGCCCGCGTGCAGCGCGATGCCATCCCACGTCAGCCGCTGCATGAACGGCATCGGCGCGTTGCTGTAGAGGTTCGAGCGGTGCCAGCGCGCCTTTTGCAAAACGGGATACGCGCCCAGCGGCGTTGCCTTGCCACGCCGTCCGGTCGAAACCGTCGCGACGCCGATCAACCGTTCGTCGCGAAACACATAGACGCGCTGCAACGCCAGGCTCACGACTACGGATACAGTGCCATCGGCAGGCTGATCCTCCGACCATGCGAATTGTCCCGCCCGCATCGTCGCCGCCGCTGCGTGCATTTCGGTATCGCCGACCACCACTTGCGCGGCGGCAAACGAGGGCAGGACAAGCGCAAGGAGAGCGTGGCGAAGCATAATAGTCTCATATTAACGATGTGCGCCTCCCTCGCAACGGTCGGGTTTATGCTTCGTCCCCTATTAGGACTGCAGCGCTTCATCTCGGCAATTCAGGCTGCAACTCAAGGTGCTGGAGGCGGCGAGCTTGTCCATGCTAGGCGGTGCAGCTGAGGAGAATCACTGTGACAACGGCAGACAGATTGGTCGAGGAAGCCGCAAAGCGCGTCCTCACAAGTGCTGAGGCCGAGGCTCAGCGAAGGAGTTTCGCCTATGGGAATGCTAAGGCCGAGAACGATCGCGTGACGCGCGAAATGGTCGACAAAGCCGCTGACCAACATCCGCGACAAAAATAGTGTCTGATCGCCATACGATTTCGGAAGGCACAACGATCGTTGATGAAGAACACCGTGCAGCTTTGGAGGCAGAAAACGCGCTGCTCCAGTTCGACCGGGTGCTCGATCTGATCGATGAAGCAGTGCGGGACGGTCGTCCGTTCCGCCTGCGACCATCGACGATTTTGGGGTTGCATGCAGAGGCGATGCGCGGTCTTCATGCGCGGGCCGGAACTTTTCGCAATGCCAAAGTCGAGATTGGGGGAAGTCGGCACCAGCCGCCACGCGAGCATCTCGTGGCCGGGATGGTGGAGGATTTGTGCGATTGGGTCAACGAACGCTGGATTAGTGCGTCGGTGATTGAATTATGCGCCTACATCATGTGGCGACTGAATTGGATCCATCCCTTTGCCGACGGCAACGGGCGAACATCGCGCGCCGTTGCGTATCTCGTGCTCTGCATCCGGGCGGGAGCGCGACTTCCAGGCACACCGACAATTCCAGAGCAGATCGCCGACAACAAGCGCCCCTACTACGATGCCCTAGAACGGGCAGACTTGAATGATGCCGAAGGCCACGAGGATGTCTCGGAACTGTTAAAGCTGTTGGAACTGTATCTGACAAAGCAACTTGCGGCGCTGCTCGTATCGGCAACGTCCGGGGACGTGCCGTCAATACCCGAACGCAAGTTTCACTGATGTCCGTACAATCCGACCGCTGGATCCGCGAACAGGCACTGGCGACCGGCATGATCGAGCCGTTCGTCGAGGCGCAGCGGCGTGACGGCTGCATCAGCTATGGCCTGTCGTCCTATGGCTATGATGCGCGCGTCGCCGACGAGTTCAAGATTTTCACGAACGTCGATTCGGCGATCGTCGACCCCAAGAATTTCGACGCGAACAGCTTCGTCGATCGCAAGACCGACTGCTGTATCATCCCGCCGAACAGCTTCGCGCTCGCCCGCACCGTCGAATATTTCCGCGTGCCGCGCGACGTGCTCGTCATCTGCCTGGGCAAATCGACCTATGCACGCTGCGGGATCATCGTGAACGTGACGCCGCTCGAACCGGGTTGGGAGGGGCATGTCACGCTTGAATTCTCGAATACCACGCCGCTTCCCGCGCGGGTCTACGCAAACGAAGGCGCTTGCCAGTTCCTGTTCCTGAAGGGGAACGAGCCGTGCGAGGTCAGCTATGCCGACCGCGCCGGCAAATATATGGGGCAGCGCGGCGTCACGCTGCCTCGCTTGTGATGTCAGCGCGCAGTGAGCGTGACCGGCCGCGCCATGGCGGCGCGCGCGACGCGGTGGGCATCGATCGGCTGGCCACTGGTTGTGTCGAGGATCGCGTCGTCGTGGCGCAGTACCCGCGCATAGAGCGCGCGCGCTTCCGAATGACGACCGACGTGCGCATAAGCGAGCGCGAGGTTGAGCAGCGCCGACGGGTCCGAGCGATCCTCGGTGACGATGGCTTCGAGCCGCAAGATCGCGGCATCGTAGCGCGCCTCGGCGAGTGCGGTCGTGGCATAGTTATCCACAGGGGTCGCCACTGCCGGCACCGACAGCGGCGCCGCGACAAGCAAGCAGAAAAGCCAGGTTTTGATGTGCATCGTCCATCTCCTTTTTGTTGAGTGACAGTTTGATGACACATCAGCGACAGTTTTGTGAAGTGATAAGTTTGCACTCTTGATAGGGACGTCGATGAACAAGGAATTCGATCTCATCGTTTATGGCGCGACCGGTTTCACCGGTCGGCTGGTCGCCGAATATCTCACGCACAACGCGCGCGGCGCACGGTGGGCGATGGCGGGCCGCAGCGAGGCAAAGCTCGCGCAGGTGCGCGACCTGATCGGTGCGCCAGCCGACACACCGCTGGTCGTCGCCGACGCGAGCGACGCGGCGAGCCTCACCGCGATGGTTGCTCGGTCACCTGCTCTGCTAACGACGGTCGGCCCTTATCAGCTCTACGGGAACGAACTCGTCGCGGCGTGCGCAGCGGCGGGGACCGACTATGTCGATCTATGCGGCGAGCCCGCGTGGATGCGGCACATGATCGACGCGCATCATGAAACGGCGAAAGCGAGCGGCGCGCGCATCGTATTCAGTTGCGGCTTTGATTCGATCCCGTTCGACCTCGGCGTCTTATACCTGCAAGATATCGTGACGCGTGAAGCAGGCGCGCCCGCTCCGCGCATCAAGGGGCGCGTCCGCAAGATGCAGGGGACCTTTTCAGGCGGAACCGCGGCGAGCCTAAAGGCAACGATGGCAGCGGCGGCCAAAGACTTGAAAGTCGTCGGGCTGCTCAAGAATCCGTTCGCCCTGACGCCTGGCTTCGAGGGGCCGTCGCAACCGATGGGGCTGATGCCTGAGTACGACAGCGCATCGGGGCTCTGGGCGGCGCCATTCATCATGGCGCCGATCAATACCAAGAACGTCCACCGCACCAACGCGCTGCTGGGCCATCCCTATGGCACCGACTTCAAATACGATGAGATGCTGTTCACCAGCATCGGCGATGCCGGGCGCGCCATGGCCGAAGCGATCGCGAAGATGAACCCGATGGCGGACAGCAAAGGTCCCAAGCCCGGTGAAGGCCCGTCAAAGGAGGAACGCGACGCAGGGCATTACGAAATCGTCTTCATCGCCGAAGGGCCCGACAAGATCGTACGCAAGGCCGTCGTCCGCGGCGACCGCGACCCCGGCTACGGCTCGACGTCGAAAATGATCG
>JAYTAR010000491.1:0-6371 GCA_043737455.1 Sphingomonadales bacterium
CGGGCACAAGTGGTTCTTCGAAACCAGACCTGAAGGCCGAATTCAGCCGTGAGCGGCACAAGCGTGGCATCTGCTCGATGGCGCGTACGTCAGCCCCCGACAGCGCAAACAGTCAGTTCTTCATTTGCCTCGACGATGCCAGCTTTCTGGACGGTCAATATACCGTGTGGGGCGAAGTCACATCGGGGATGGACGCGGTCGACGCACTGCCAAAGGGCGAGCCACCACGCACCCCGGGCAAGATCGTCAGCGCAACGGTCTCGTAAGCGCGCACAGTCTGGCAAACCAGCCGTTGCGGTCGATCCACGACGCGTAATTGCGATAGTCGACATCGGAACGCAGGTGGCGCTCCTCGGTCTGGGCGCGCCACCAGTACACGCCGCTCACAAGTGCCAGAATGGCGGTATTACGAACCGCGTCGGTGACGCTGTGCGTCGTAACGAGAAATGGCAGCGTTGACAGCCACCAGAACAGGTTTTTCGACACATATGCCGGATGGCGCATCCAGGAATAAGGGCCATGCGTCAGGATGCCACGGTGAGTCAGGTTCGAAAAGCGTAGCCCAAAACATACCGTGGCCCAGGCGTAAACCGCGGTCAGCACGACAAGCATGATGCCGTTCAGCCACAGCAGCGCGGGATATTGCCGCAGCCAGTAGGTCCAGTCCAGCGTGCCCGGGTGATAGTCGAGCGGTCCACCGTGCCCCATCAACACGAATGGCGGGTAGCAGATCAGCGCAGCGATCCAGCCGCTGGCATAGGGGGTGGCCGAGCGAATATGCGCATCCAATGGCTTCATCGTCAGGATGTAGCCGACCGTCGCCAGCGTCATGTCGATCAAGAACATGACCGAAATCAGGAAATTTGCGAGCGCGACCGGTTCTGCGAACCCGGGCCATGCGCGCTGCACCGTATCGTAGAAATTACCCGGAAATCCCGAGAGCATGAATGCGAGGAAAAATCCTTTCACCGCCCAGCTGCGCGCATGATCGGCGATCGCCGAACGATCGGCGCTGCGGTCACCCATCAGCCAGGCGCCAAACGCCCAACAACCGTCGCGCGGGTTCTTTAGACGGCGGTCGAGCCATATGACGTAGGGAATGGAACTGGCGAACAGGAACGGCGCCGCAACGATGAACGTCGTCATCGCGAACGTATAATTACCGACCCAGTAAAAACGCGCGACCGCGAAGAGTGCAGCGAGCACCGCCCAAGTCGTCCAGAGCCCAGCCAGTTTGGCAAGACTGACGTCGAACGTCGTTGAAAACGACCGTGGTGGCGAGTCCCAGTCAATCCCCGTCGTTGGATTGCGATGAACCTTGTCGACGATCAGCGACCATGCGACCATCGGTGCACCCGCTGCGGCGACCGCCGTGATGGCTGAGAACGGCCCGAACATGGCGAAGTGCCGCGCGATCTCCATCCAGATGAACAGTCCCAGCAGGCCAGCGAGGCCAACACCATGCGAGACAGCCGAAGGGGGTCGTGGGTCAGTCATCATTGCACCGTCGAGGCGTTCGCCGAAATAGCGGCGGAGTGGCTCATTATTTTCCCTGCGCGCGCCAGCGTTTTATGACACGCTCGACGATTTCTTCCTCGTTGCCCGACTGCCTCCACAATTCAGAGAATAACGGATCGGCCGATGCCGGGCGTTTTTTCTCTTCCAGCCCGTCAAACGCGACCCGGATTGGGATGGATACGCCTTCCCCGCAAACGATGCATTCGCGGTTCCGCAAAGCCGGGATCGTATCAAGGAACCCACGTGCACCTTCGGGCATCGCGGCCTTCACGAATGCCTGGTCGCGCTCGTTGTTGAGGCGCATCGCGATGATCGTGCCGCACTGCGACAACACCCCCTCGGCAAGGTCCGAAGGACGCTGCGTTATAAGGCCGAGCGAGACACCGTATTTGCGGCCTTCCTTGGCGATGCGGCCGAGGATCTTGCCAACTGCGCTTGCGTGTGCGGTGCGTTCATTGGGGACATAGCGGTGCGCCTCTTCGCAGACGAGCAGGATTGGCCGCTGAGGTTCATTGCGCGACCAGATCGCATAATCGAAGACCATACGTGCCAGAACGGCAACGACCACGGACGTAATATCCGAGGGTACGCCCGACACATCGATGATCGAGATCGGCTTGCCGTCGGTCGGCAGCCGGAAGATGCGCGCGAGGAAGCCCGCCATCGTGTCACCGACGAGCATGCCTGAGAACATGAAGCTGTAGCGCGGGTCCTGCCGAATCTCGTCGATCTTCGTGCGCAGGCGCATGTAGGGTGCGTTGTCACCCGCCTTGTCGAGCTTGCCCATCTCTGCCGACAGGTTCGCGGTCAGATCGCTCAGCAGATAGGGGATGGGCGAGTCGACCGTGAGCTTCGTGATTCCTTCGGCCGCGCGGCTGCGCGCCTTGGCGGCGAGCAGGCATTTCGCGAGGATGTCAGCATCCACCTGCCGCTCGCTGCCGCTGCCCGTGACGAACACTTCGCAATGTTCCTCGAAATTCATGAGCCAATAGGGCATCGCCAGATTCGAGACGTCGAAGAGCGCGCCATTGGTTCTGAATGCCGCCGAATATTCGCCGTGCGGGTCGATCATGACGATATGACCCTGCGGCGCAAGCTCGCAGATCCGATGGAGGATCAGCGCCGCACTTGTCGACTTGCCGGTGCCCGTCGAACCGAGCAACGCGAAATGCTTGCCGAGCATGGCATCGACGAACAACGCGCCGCGGATGTCGGTGGTCGGATAGACCGTGCCAATCTCGATGTGCGGGCGATCGTCGGCGGCATACATCTGTTTCATGTCGATGCTGCTGACGGGGAATGTCGGCGTACCGGGGATCGGATAGCGCGTGACGCCGCGCCGAAAATTATAGATGCGGCCGGTCAGCCGCTCCTCGTCGCCCTCGCCAAGAAAGTCGATGTGGCCGATGATGCTGCCGGGGTGGTCAGGATCGAGTTTGAGCGTGCGGACGTTTGCGATCAACCAAGTCGCGCCGAGCCGAATCTTTACCTGGCTGCCGATTTGGCCCCCGGCGGCAAGGCTGGGATCGGGCGATGACAGCTGGCGTTCCAGCTGCGCGGCATCGAAACGCACTTGGCTCGCCGATCCGGAGATCTCGATGACGCGGCCGATCTCGCCCTGATAATCGATCGCGGCGACCGCGTCGGCATACTCGCCGTCGTTGTGGCCCGCGCCGCTTGAAGCCATGTCCATCGATGCCCATTCCGTGGTAGCGAACTAGCCAAAGCCTAATCGAACATTGGTAAACAAAGCGGTTACGAGTCAGAAACGACGGAACAGCGCTCCCGCTGCCCAGCCGAACGCAACCGAGAGCAGCACCGCGAACAAGCCGTAGCTGATCGGCCAATACCGCGCGGCCGTCGCGATGAAGCGCTCGAAACCCTGCTTGCGAACCTCGATGTCGCGCGTCGCCGCCGCGATGACCTTGCCATCGCGGATGAGGAAGGTCTCTGCCGTGAAGCGCCCGTCGGGAACGCGTGGCGGAATGGTGAGGCGCGCACGATAGAGCACGCCGCGCGTGATCTCGACCGAGCCCGTTCCCGCAACGAACAGTCCGCCGCGCGTGCGCAGGTCGACGAAGCCGGTTTCGAAGCGATAGGCGTCGGCCGGCTCGGCGCCGCCCGCGGGGGACAAATGGATGCTGCCGAGTCCGAGTTCATAGATCGCCGCGGTGCGTTCGTCGACCAATGCGCGCAAGGGGCGCGACGCGGCAACCGCATAAAAGGCGGGGGCCGACCGAAAACGCGCCGATCCCGCATTAGCCCAGATGACGCCCCCCAGCTTTTCCTTTTCGCGCACGAGGATCGATTGCGGCGGCCCCTTCAAGACCACCGCAACGTCGGTGCGCCCGTCCGGAACACGCCCGCCGGGATAAAGGATTGCGCCGAACAGCAGCAACTCGGCGCCGCTGAAGCTATAGTGGATGTCGACCTCGCGCTGCGACACGTCGGGCACGAGCACCGGCGTATCGTAGCGTGCTGCGGTCAATAGCAGCAGCAGGATGGGGAGCGCGGCCAACCTCACATCGGTTGCACCGTGTAGATTTCGTCCGGCCGCCACGTCAGCCCAAGCGCCATGCGCAGCGCGACGGCAAGCACGATTGCGGCGAGCACGAAGCGCAAATGGTCGGGGCGGAAACGCTGCGCGAGGCGTGCGCCAACTTGGGCGCCGACCACGCTTCCGAGCAGCAGAAAAAACGCAAGCACGACATCCACCGCTTTCGTCGTCACGGCGTGCACCATCGTCGTTGCGGCGGTCACGAACAGGATCTGGAACAGCGACGTGCCGACCACCACGCGTGTCGCCATGCCGAGGATATAAAGCATCGCCGGGACCATGATGAACCCGCCGCCGACGCCGAGCAGCACTGTCAGGATCCCCGTCGCAAAGCCCAGGATCAGCGGCGCGAGCGGCGAGATGTACAGCCCCGACGCGTAGAACCGCCAACGGAACGGAAGCGAGGCGACCGCAGGATGGTGACGGCGCTTCTTTGCCGGCACCGATACGCCGCTGCGTTCGGCAGCGATGCTCGCCCACGCCTCGCGCGCCATGGGCAGCCCGACGCCGAACAGCAGCGCGACGTAGAGAATATTGATGACCGTATCGATCTGCCCTACGCTTTGCAGCAGCCGAAACAGGCCGGCACCCGTGACCGCGCCGAAGACGCCACCGACGACGAGGACGATCCCCATCGGCACATCCACGCCGCCCCGCCGGAAATGCGCGAGCGCACCCGAAACGCTCGCCCCCGTGACTTGCGTCGTCGCCGAAGCTGCCGCGACCGTTGGCGGGATACCGTAAAAGATCAGGAGCGGCGTGGTCAGGAACCCGCCACCGACACCAAACATACCCGACAACAGGCCAACACCGCCGCCCAGCAGGACGATGACCAGTGCGTTGACCGACAGGTTCGCTATGGGCAGGTAGATATCCATCGCCGCGAAAAGCTCTAGGCTTTTGGCGTCAGGTGGCAATGTCCCGCGACCGCTGGCGCCCTGACGAAGCGCGATAAACGGCGGTTTTGCGTGCGTTCACTTCACACACTTCGCAGGGTGGACGACCATTTGTGCTCCGTAAAATGCGTGCGCGCAGGATCGCACCATGCAAGCATCGACGATGTGAAAGAGCGAGTGGCCGACGCGCGGCCATGAGAACCACGCCAGCCTGCCGCATCGAGCGACTGTAGGACAGCGCAGGTCATGGCGTGTGGTGCCGCTCGCGGCTAAGCACCGCGTCAGAAATCAGTGCCGATCGTCAGCGTAGGGCCACTGCCCGGGCGGGCATTGCCGGCAACGCGCGCGCGCCACTCAGCCGACACGCGCAAAGCCGTGTCGCCGAGCGGAATACGCGCGACGATCGTCGGCCCCATGTCGAAGCGCGCGACCCCAGGCTGTGCGGCGCCCCATGCGCCCGCCCCGACCGAAACGCGCAAGCCGCTGCGTTCGATCAGTGTGCGTTCGACCCGTAGCGCACCGTCGGCAAAGGCGTCGCGCCCCACGACCCCGGCCTGGGCATAGCCGTCGAGGCGAAAATCATGCGGTAGCGCCGCATCGATGCCACCGAACGCGATCACGCCGATGTCGTCGCGTGCGGCAGCATCGAGCTTGATGCGTTTTTCGACGATGATTCCTATCGCACCGCGCCGCAGCGCAATGCCGACGGCGGCCTCGCGCCCGGCAGCTTCGAGCGGCGCACTGATGCGGGCGGTCAGCGAGACGGACGGATTGAGGCGATACCAGCCGCGCATGCCGATCTGCGAACCGCCAAGCTGCCCGGCGTTGGCGAGCGACGCAGCTCCCGCTCCGCGCACGAGCAGCCAAGCCGACGCCGACCAGCGACTTGCATCGCTCGGCTCACCAGCCGGTGTCGGGAGTGGCAACAGGAAAGGCACGCGGCTTTGCGCGAAGATCGCCTTGCCAGGAACAGCTGGCGTGGTGGCATCGTCGGGAGCAAGCATGATCGGTGCAGGGTCGACGGCGCGGACGAGCGGCTGTGTCGGCGACATGACCATGAAGTCGGTCGGGTCGGAAAAATCAGGCTGCAGCACCGACGCGTTCAAGACCGAACGAGCCCCCGAATCGAGCTTCGCCTTTGCCGACGAGGAAGTGGTTTTTCGATCCGCCGCAATTGGCAATGGCTCACCGATCCACAGCGCGGCGCTCCGCAACACGGTATAGGCACCGACCGCTACCCATAGGGCGCGTAAGGGCCGGCTTGGGGTCACGACGTTGTGGGCGACGACAGTTCGGCGGGAAAGCGGTGCGCGGTCTTGTCCCAAGTCACGACCCCACGCCGTCCGCGTAGGTAAACGCCGATAGCGCGCCGCGCCGCCATCATCGCGATAATGTTGCCC
>JAYTAR010000492.1:0-2546 GCA_043737455.1 Sphingomonadales bacterium
GCATCGTTCTCGCCGACTCCTCCGGTGAAAACGAGAGCATCGATCCCACCGAGCGAGACCATCATCGCCGCGATCTGCTTCGCGGCAGCTATGGCGAACATCGTGATCGCAAGCCGCGCGGTTGGGCGCAAAGCCGCAACGCCGTGAAGTTCGCGAAGGTCGCCGCTGATCCCGGACACACCAAGCAGCCCCGACCGCCGATCGACTAGGTTCTGAACCTCGGCCTGACTGAGCCCGCGTTCGCGCATCAGGAACAGGAGCACGCCGGGATCAAGGTCGCCACTGCGCGTGGCCATCAACATGCCCCCGGTCGGCGTCACGCCCATGCTGGTATCGACGGAGCGGCCACCCTCGATCGCTGTTATGCTCGCGCCGCTGCCGAGATGTGCAACGATCAGGCGAGCGGGCAACCCTCTACCGAGCTGATGCACGATCGACGCACATGACAGTCCGTGAAATCCCAATCTCTCGATGCCACCGCTGAGTTGTGCGTCGATCGGCAGCGTTCGTGCATGATCGGGTAACGTCGCATGAAAGGCCGTGTCGAGGCACGCCACATGCGGAACATTGGGGAAGGCCGAGCGCGCTGCGCAAACGATTCCGACCGTCGCGGCTGTGTGCAGCGGGGCGAAGACCTTGCCCTGCTCGATTTCGCCAAGCGTGCTGTCGTCAATTAGAAAGTGGTTTCGTTGTGTCGGCCCTCCATGCACGACCCGGTGGCCAACAGCGGTCGGGGCGGGCAGATCGCGCTCGGCGATGACGCGCGCGATCGTTGCGACGTCGATGTCGGGCGGCCAGGTGCCATCTGTCAGTAGCGGCTCGACGTTGTCGGCGAGCGCACGATAAAGCCCAAATTTCAGCGATGACGAACCGCTGTTGAGCGCAAGAACGATCAGTTCGGCCATTGCCAGTCGCGAATCTCGGGCATGTCTTCGCCGTATTCGGCGATGTACGCATTGTGACGCTGCATGGTCGTCCAGTAGCGAGCGGTTTCCGCATCGACACGGTCGGCGTAACGCGGGATGCGCCGAATGGCGTCGAGCGCCAGCTGGTAGCGATCGAGATTGTTCAGCACGGCCATATCGAATGGCGTCGTCGTCGTGCCTTCGCCCTTAAACCCGCGCACATGGATATTGCCATGATTGTGCCGGCGGTACGTCAGCTTGTGCACCAGCGCAGGGTAGCCGTGGAACGCGAAGATGACCGGGCGATCGATGGTGAACAAGGCGTCGAAGCCGCGATCGCTCAGGCCATGCGGATGTTCGGTCGGCGGCTGTAGTGCCAAAAGATCGATGACGTTGACCACGCGTATGCGGATATCGGAAACGTAGGTGCGCAAAAGCGAAACAGCCGCAAGCGTCTCGAGTGTGGGCACGTCCCCCGCACACGCCATCACCACGTCAGGCTCGCCGTCGTCACCAGCCCACGACCAGATGCTCGCGCCCGCCGCGCAGTGCGCCGCGGCAGCATCGACATCGAGCCACTGCCACTCGCTTTGTTTGCCCGCGACAATGACATTGATGTATCCCCGACTGCGCAGGCAATGGTCGGCAACCGACAGCAGGCAATTGGCATCCGGCGGCAAATAGATGCGCGCGACGTCGGACGTCTTGTTGGCTACGTGATCGAGGAAACCCGGATCCTGATGCGACAGGCCGTTATGGTCCTGCCGCCAAGTGTGTGAGGTCAGCAGATAGTTGAGCGATGCAATCGGTTTGCGCCACGCGACCGAGCTGCTCTTGCGCAGCCATTTTGCGTGCTGATTGACCATCGAATCGACGATGTGGATGAACGCTTCGTAGCACGAGAAAAGCCCGTGTCGGCCGGTAAGCAAATAGCCTTCGAGCCAGCCCTGGCAGAGGTGCTCGCTAAGCACCTCCATAACGCGTCCGTCGCGCGACAGGTCGGTGTCGTTGTCTGTTACTTCCGCCATCCAGGCCTTGTCCGAGACTTCATAAACCGCATCGAGACGGTTTGAAGCCGTTTCGTCGGGCCCGAACAACCGGAAGTTCTTGGTTTCGAGATTGAGCCGCATGACCTCACGCAGGAAGCGACCAAGCACGCGCGTCGCCTCACCGCGCACCGCGCCCGGCCGGGGAAACGAGATGGCATGATCGCGGATGCTCGGCATCACGAGCGGCTTTAACAGCAGGCCGCCGTTAGCGTGCGGGTTCGCGCCCATGCGCCGGTGACCGGTCGGCGCGAGGTCGGCCAGTTCGTCGCGAAGCTGACCATCGGCATCGAACAATTCCGCGGGTCGATAGCTCCGCAGCCATGTCTCGAGGTCGGCCAAATGTCCGCGCTTCATCACATCGGCGATTGGCACCTGATGCGATCGCCAGTTACCCTCTACGGGCTTGCCGTCGATGACTTTGGGACCTGTCCAGCCCTTTGGCGTTCGAAGCACGATCATCGGCCAGCGCGGCAGTGCTGCCATGTCGGCCCCATGCGTTGACTTTATTCCGCGGATTTCATCCAGAACTTTATCAAGCGTGTCGGCCATCGCGCGGTGCATTGTGTCTGGGTCGTCGCCCTCGACGAAATGC
>JAYTAR010000493.1:0-6344 GCA_043737455.1 Sphingomonadales bacterium
GCAGATGCACACGCTCATGCGTGCGTACCTTTGTAATGCCCACTCATGCGTGCGCTGCCGCGATGGCGCTGGCGATGCGCGCGCTGGCCTGCCCGTCGCCGAATGGATTATGCGCCCGTGCCATCGCGTCGTAACGCACGGGGTCGTCGAGCAGCGCAAACACCTCCGCCACAATGCGCTGCGGGTCGGTGCCGATCAGCCGCGCGGTCCCCGCGGTGACGCCCTCGGGGCGCTCGGTCGTGTCGCGCATGACGAGCACGGGCTTGCCGAGCGCAGGCGCTTCTTCCTGCACGCCGCCACTGTCGGTCAGCACCAGATGGCATTTGTCGAGCAGTCGCACAAAATGCGCATAGTCCTGCGGCGGGATCATGGCGATATTGTCGCGACCTTTCAGCGTGCGTTCCATCACGCCTGCCACATTGGGGTTGGGATGGACGGGAAAGATCACCGCCACGTCGCTGCGTTCGGCGATCGCGCGGATCGCCTCGGCCACCGCGGTCATGGCCGCGAAATTCTCACGCCGGTGGGTCGTTACCAACACGATCCGCCGCCGCTTGAAGCGGCTGAACAGCAATTCGAGTCCCTTGGTCAGATCGGGCGCGCCACGCACGAGGTCGCGTGTCTTCAGCAGCGCGTCGATCACGGTGTTTCCGGTCACGTGGATGCTCGCCGGGTCGATCCCTTCGCGCGTCAGTGCGGCGGCGGCGGTCTGCGTCGGCGCGAAATGCTGGTCGGCGATGGTGGCGACGATGCGGCGGTTCACCTCCTCGGGCCAGGGACGGTAGATGTCGCCGCTGCGCAACCCCGCCTCGACATGGCTGACGGGCAGGCGGCGGTAATAAGCGGCAAGCGCGCCGATCATCGCGGTGGCGGTGTCGCCCTGCACCACGACACGGTCGGGAGGATCGCGGTCGAGCACGTCGCCGATGCCAGTCAGCAGTGCCGCGGTAATCGCATCGAGCGTCTGGGCGGGACGCATCAGGTCGAGGTCGTGGTCGGGCACGATGTGGTTGAGCGCGAGCACCTGATCGAGCATCCCGCGATGCTGCGCGGTGACGCAGACGCGCGGCTCGAGTCCCGGCTCGGCGTGCAGCGCCGCGATGACGGGTGCAAGCTTGATGGCTTCGGGACGGGTGCCAAAGATCGTCATGATTCGGGCGGTCATCGCGTCGGTCCTCGTCGGCAGAGCTCACCCGTTAACGACCGCGGCTTGCCGCCGGGTTAAGCTGCGATGATTTCCCCGGCAGCGCGCGCGCGGTCGATCCGCGTCGCCTCCGCCGCGGGTAGCTTGCGATAGACGAAGTAGAGACACACGAGCGTGACCGGCGCGGCGACCAGCAAGGCGAGGACACCGGTGCCCAGGCTGCCCGTCACCGTCGCGACCTTGCCGGCGAAATATGGGCCCAGGCCCAGACCGATGAGCGTCGTCCCGATAAAATAAGTCGCGGTCGCCGCGCCACGCATGCGCGGCAGCACGAGGTCCTGACTCGTCGCCGCGGCGATGCCGACATAGCAGCTGCCAACGACCGCGGGCGCGATATTGTAGAGAAAGAACAGCGGTAAGCTGTCGGTCGTGAACATCAGCACGATGAACGGTGCGGGGATCAGCGTGGCAAGCGAGGCGACGAGAATACGCCCCGCCGGATTGGTACGCTTGACGACGTCGGACAGCGCCCCGCCAATCACGACCCCCAGAAATCCACCAAGCGCGCCCATCCCGCCGATCGTGAACGCGACGAATTCCTTGGTCGCGTACCACGGCGGCGTGATGCCGGCGTCGAGCAGCGGTTGGACGAAAGTGCGCAGCGCATAGGGTGCCGACCAAAAGCCGATCGCATATCCGATGAACGAGATTGACCCGAAGCCGACGAGCGCGAGCAGGAACGTCGGCGTGCCCCAGATCAGCGCAAAGGTCGGGGGGTCGCGCTCGCGCAGCGATTGTGCCCAGCTCGCGACCGCATAGCCACCCAGGCACAGTGCTGCCCATTGCGGCAAGTCGCCGGTCAACGCGATCATGGCCCATGCGATTGCCGCCGCGATCAAAGCATAGCCGATGTTGCGGATCAGCGCCGCGCGCCCGAGCCGCGCGATGTGAAAAAAGGTCAACGGCGGCAGAACGCTCGACAGATCCTCGGCGAAACGCCGCCACACATCGGGTACCGGCGGTGGCGGCGGCATCCCATCGGCGCGGCCGCGCACCGGTTCGCGCAACGTCGCAACCCACAATGCGAGCAACAGCCCCGGGAAACCGACCGCAAGAAATGCGGCTTGCCAGCCGACCAAGCCCATCGGACCCCCATCCGGATACGCAGCATTCCAGCCCTTCACGACAAGGGCGCCAATCAGCAGCGAAATGCCGCCGCCGATGTAAAGTCCGCTCGAATAGATCGCGAGCGCGGTCGCGCGCTTGCTCTTGGGAAACCAGTCCGACAGCATCGAGAACGCCGAAGGACTTGCCGATGCCTCGCCAATGCCGACGCCGACGCGCGCGAGCGAGAGCTGCACGAAAGTCGTCGAGAATCCCGAAAGAGCAGTCATCGTCGACCATAAGGCCAGCCCGATCGCCAAGAGCCGCGTGCGCACCCAATTGTCGGCCAGCCGTCCGAGCGGGATCCCGAACAGCGCGTAGAACACCGCAAATGCCGTTCCATAGAGGAAGCCGAGCTGACTGTCGGTGACTTTGAGGTCGCGCTTGATGTCCTCGGCAAGGATCGACAAAATCTGTCGGTCGATGAAGTTGACGACATAGACCAGCACAAGGACACACAAGACGTACCAGGCGTAGGGCGTGGCGCGGTGCTCGGTCTCCGCGACCAGAGGTTCGGCGGCTGCCGTCGTTTCGCCCGTCATCGTCCGCTCCCGGTCTTCTTGTTGTACCGTGGCTAGCAGAGGGTGGCGCGTGCGCAACCCATGGAAGGAACTATGAACGGTGGGGCCGGTTCAGTCCGCGAACGGGGGTTCAGGAGACCACCGGGACATGAAAGCTTCCTTCACCGCCGCCTTGCTTGCGAGTGCCTTTTTGGCAACGCCAAGCTTTGCACAGTCGCCGACGTCGGCCTCGGCACCACCGCCGCCGGTAATGAAGATGGCGCGCCCCGCGCCCAAGCCCGTCGCGGACATGCAGGCGGTACTCGACGCGCAGATGCGACTTGGCGCAAAGCCGATCGAGACGCTGACCCCTGCCGAGGCACGCGTGCAGCCGACCCCGGCGGATGGGGTCAAGGCGGTCATGACGGCACAGAGCCAATCGACGGCCCCCGACGCGTCGGTCACGACGCGCGACTTGCCCTATGGCAGCGATCCGATGCAATTCGCTCGGGTTTACACGCCCGCCGCCGCAACGCCGGGCGCAAAAATGCCTATCGTCGTCTACTATCACGGCGGCGGCTACGTGATCGCCACGGTCGACGTTTACGATGCGACCCCGCGCGCGATGGCCAAAGCACTGAATGCGATCGTCGTTTCAGTCGAATATCGCAAAGCGCCCGAAGCCAAGTTTCCGGCTCAGCACGACGATGCGCTTGCCGCGTATAAGTGGGTGCTCGCCAACGCCGCAAGCTGGGGCGGCGACACCGCCCGGCTCGCGCTGGCAGGGGAGAGCGCCGGCGGCAATCTCGCGATTGCGACCGCAATCGCTGCGCGTGATATGCGTTTGACGACGCCTGACCATATTCTGGCGGTCTATCCCATCGCGAATTCGCTGCCGATGCTGCCGTCGAAGCGCGCGAACTATAACGCAAAGCCGCTCAACACGCCGATGCTGGCGTGGTTCACGCATTACTTCAGCAAGACCAAGGCCGATGCTCAAGACCCACGTATCAACTTGGTCAGCGCGAAGCTTGCCGGATTGCCGCCGGTAACGATCGTCAACGCGGCGATCGATCCGCTGACCTCCGATGGCGAAACGCTGGCAGCGGCGTTTCGTCGTGCGGGCGTTGCGGTCGAGCAGCGCACGTTCCCCGGCGTTACGCACGAGTTCTTTGGTATGTCAGCAGTCGTCCGGGGTGCCGCCGAGGCACAGGCCTATGCAGTCGGGCGGCTTCGTCCCGCGATCGCAAAATGAAGTTAGGGCGGGGCGTGTGTTTTGTCGCGCCCCGCTCACTTATCGCAGCGTGCGCGCGAACCACGCCTGCGTGTCTGCCCAGGCAATCTTCGCCGCCGCCTCGTCATAACTCGGGCGATAGTCAGCAAGAAAACCGTGGTCGGCGGTTGGAAACAGTTTCAGCGTGCTTGGTTTCTTCGCCGCTTTCAGTGCTGTCTGCATACGCTCGACGTCAGCGACAGGGATACCCCGATCTTTTGCTCCGTAAAGGCCGAGTACCGGGACGTCGATGGTAGCGGCCAGATCGAGCGGCACCATCGTCTGAAGCGCATTCGCTGGCGTCGCCAGCCGACCGTACCACGCGACGCCTGACTTCATGCTCCGGTTGTGCGCCGCATACAGCCAGGTGATTCGCCCGCCCCAGCAAAAGCCGGTGATACCGGCGCGCCTGGCGTTGCCACCGTCACTCGGCACGAACTTCATCAATGCATCGAGGTCGGCCATCACCTGCGCATCGGGCACTTTCGCTACGATCGTCTCGAACAAAGTCTTCATGTCGGCGACCTTGGTCGCGTCGCCCTGGCGCGCAAAAAGGTCGGGCGCGATGGCGTAATAGCCGGCTTTCGCGAACCGACGCGTGACATCCCGGATCCACTCATGGACACCGAAGACTTCCTGGATCACCAGCACGACAGGCAGATTCCTTTTGCCCGCAGGGCGCGCGCGATAGGCGTTCATGGTGAGGCCGTCACTTGCCGGGAACACGAGCGTCGCGACATCGAGGCCGGCCGCAGGCGTGGCGATCGTCGCGGCCGAAACCGGTTGCGCGGCGAGGGCGTATGCGGTGGCGACGACACTTCCAACGAGCACCGCGCGCCGGTCGAGCGCGGTCGTGCGAATCCAGCTTTCGGTTTCAGGCAGAGGATCGGTCATCGCGGGACGCTCCAGTTCGTGGCAAGCTTGGCCGAATCAACTGCCAGGGAGATGCAAGATGGCCGATCTGACATTCTATACCAACCCGATGTCGCGTGGGCAGATCGTGCGCTGGATGCTCGAGGAGGTCGGTGCCCCGTACGAGACGGTGCTGCTCGAATACGGCACGACGATGAAGGCACCCGAATATCTTGCGATCAACCCGATGGGAAAGGTACCCGCCGTCCGCCACGGCGATGTCGTCGTGACCGAATGCGCCGCAATCTGCGCGTATCTCGCCGATGCTTTTCCTGAAGCGGGCCTCGCGCCGCCACTCGACAAGCGCGGCGACTATTACCGTTGGCTGTTTTTTGCAGCAGGGCCGATCGAGACCGTCGTCACTGCGCGCGCATTGGGCCTAGAAGCGCCTGCCGACAAGGCGATGATGGTGGGATATGGCAGCTACGACGCCGCCATCGCCGCGCTTGAACGAGCGGTGACCGGGCGCGCGTTCGTCGCGGGCGATCGTTTCAGCGCTGCCGATGTCTATGTCGGTGCGCAGATCGACTGGGGGCTGATGTTCAAGTCCATGCCCGCGCTGCCTGCGTTCGAGGCCTATGTCGCGCCGTTGCGCGCGCGGGCAGCGTATAAACGAGCAAAGGCGATCGACAGCGCCGGCGCCTGATACGAAAAAGCCCGGTGGATCGCTCCACCGGGCCTAAAGTTCGTCGTCAATTCTCAGGTCGCTGCATATGCCGTAGCGCAGCTGAACCAAAGTCTACCTGCGGTCACCCATGAACTGCAGCAGGAACGTGAACATGTTCACGAAATCGAGATACAGCGTCAACGCGCCCATGATGATCGACTTGCCCATCATGTCGGTACCCGCGACATGGGAGTACATCGACTTGATCTTCTGCGTATCGTAAACAGTGAGCCCGGCAAACAGCAGAACACCGATGCCACTGATCGCGTACATCAGCGCGCTCGACTGCAGGAAGATATTGACCACCGACGCGACCAACAGTCCGACGACGCCCATAATCAGGAACGTTCCGAAACCCGACAAGTCACGCTTTGTGGTGTATCCATAAAGACTAAGTCCTGCGAACGCCGCCGCGGTACCAAAGAACGTCGCTGCAATCGACCCTCCCGTGAACACGAGGAAAATCGACGACATCGACAAACCCATGACAAATGCGAAGCCCCAGAAGAGCGCCTTTGCGGTGCCTTCCGACAAACGGTTGATCCCAAAGCTAAGCACCATGACGAAGCCGAGCGGCGCAAGCATCAGGACCCAGCGCAGCGGCGACCGCAAAATTGCTTCCGCGCCGCTCCAGCTCGCAAACGCGAGTGCGACGATACCGGTCAGCAGAACCGCAGACATCAT
>JAYTAR010000494.1:0-2537 GCA_043737455.1 Sphingomonadales bacterium
GTCGATCAACTGGATCGGACCAATGCCGCTGGCGGTCGCCAATCCGCCGATCAGCGCCAGCAACGCGATCGACAGCGCCACCCCGCCGCGCCCGACACGAAAGGCGACCAAGATCATCGGTAGTGCCGGAAGGAAAAGCAACGGCAGGTCCTGCTGGCGAAACACCCAGGCGGTGGTCACGACGACCAGCATCAGCAACGCCACCGTCTCCACCGTATCGCGTCGCCGCATGTCGCGTAGCAATGCCTGGCGATTGCTGCGCGTCATCAACAAGGCGATCGGGGTGAACGTCAGATTGCCGAGCGCGTGGCCGCTAACGAAGATGACCAATGTCTGCGCCGGCGAAAGGCCGATCCACCATACCGCGACTGCGGCCAGCAGCCCCGCCACCAGCGGCGCGACAATGCCCACCGACAGGACGAACTGCAGCAGCCAGCCGAGCGAGCCGAGCGGCCGGCGCGGATCGGCAAAGCGGCGGAACAGCCAGGCCGCGATTGTCGCTTCGGTCATGTTGATGACGGCGAACGGCAACGCCATGGTCCAGCCGAGCCCCCACCAGCCGGTCACCAATATGCTCGCCACCGCGCAGGGTATGATCGAGAAAATCCAGCTGTGGCGCGGCCGCGACATCAGGTCGGCGGCCAGGATCGATGTCGCCAGCCAGATGAAGGCAACGCCGCCGTCGAATCGGGTCAGACCGACCGCAAAGGCGGCCGCGGCGAAATAGCATAGCCCGAGAAACACGGGCGGGAGGAAACGCTGGATGGACATAGGCCTGACTGTTGCCCGCTTCGAGTTAGGGCCAGCTTGCGAGAGCCTCCGTTATGGACTGGATTTGCGAATGACGGCGGCGCCCGCGGCTGCGCGGTTTCGCGGCTTCAAATTCGCCGCCCATCCGGCTAAGGCGCCCGCCAACCTTCCAATCGAAAAATCGGACGATCCATGGGCTTCAAATGCGGTATCGTCGGCCTGCCCAATGTCGGCAAGTCGACCCTGTTCAATGCGCTGACCGAAACGCAGGCGGCGCAGGCGGCCAATTATCCATTCTGCACCATCGAGCCCAACGTCGGCCAGGTCGCGGTGCCCGATCCGCGGCTGGACAAGCTCGCCGCGATCGCCGGATCGGCCAAGATCATCCCGACCCAGCTGGCGTTCGTCGACATTGCCGGGCTGGTGAAGGGCGCGAGCCAGGGCGAAGGGCTCGGCAACCAGTTCCTCGGCAACATCCGCGAAGTCGACGCCATCGTCCACGTCCTGCGCTGCTTCGAGAATGACGACATCCAGCATGTCGCCAACAAGGTCGATCCGATCGCCGATGCCGAAGTGGTCGAGACCGAATTGTTGCTGTCCGACCTCGAAAGCCTCGAAAAGCGCGTCCCGACCTTGGCTAAGAAGGGCACGCAGGGCGACAAGGAAGCCAGGATTGCCGCCAGCGTGCTCGGCCAGGCGCTTGAGCTGCTGCGCGAAGGCAAGCCCGCGCGCCTCACCGTCCCGAAAGACGAGGAGGAGGAACGCCACTTCGCGCAGGCCCAGTTGATCACCGCCAAGCCGGTGCTTTACGTCTGCAACGTCAACGAGGACGATGCCGCCAACGGTAATGCAATGTCGGCGTTGGTGTTCGCCAAGGCCAAGGCCGAGGGCGCCAATGCGGTGGTCGTCTCGGCCGCCATAGAGAGCGACCTGGTCGGCATGGAGATGGACGAGCGGCTCGCCTTCCTCGAGGAGATGGGGCTGCACGAAACCGGCCTCGCCCGCGTCATCCGCGCCGGCTACGACCTCCTCCACCTGATCACTTTCTTCACCGTCGGCCCCAAGGAAGCGCGCGCCTGGACCGTGGAAAAAGGCTCGAAGGCCCCGCAGGCGGCAGGCGAGATCCACACCGACTTCGAACGCGGCTTCATCCGTGGCGAAACCATCGCCTACGACGATTATATCGCGCTGAACGGCGAGGCTGGGGCCCGCGATGCCGGCAAATTGCGCCAGGAGGGCAAGGAATATGTCGTCAAGGACGGCGATGTCCTGCACTTCAAGTTCAACGTTTGAGTTTGCCCATGATCAAGGGATTTAGCTGGGTCGGGGTCGGGACCGACGATTACAAGCGTACGCTCTCCTTCTTTACCGAAACCCTGGGCCTGACAATCGAGACCGAGAGCGATGAGCAGGCAATTCTGCGCGTTGGCCCTCGCCAGCAGTTGGAAATCTTCGGCAAAGATGGTCGCGGCAAGACTCTCAACGCAGTTCCGACCATTGCCTTCGAGGTCGATGATGTTGCAGCTGCGGCGATCGTTCTCAAGAATGGCGGTGCCGAACTGGTCGGCGAGATCGGTCGCTGGAACGGCCACGAGTGGCTCTACTTCCGAACGCCGGATGGCCATCTGTTCGAGGTCAAGCGCTCTCCTGACTGATCCGCTTGCCGGACTAGCGCCGCTCGCTTAGCCAAGGCACGTGACCGAGCAACTCCAAGTCGATTTCGCCCGCCAGATGGCCGCTTCGGCGCGCGATCCCGACCTGCTTCGTGCGGGCCAGGCGCTGGCGGC
>JAYTAR010000495.1:0-2524 GCA_043737455.1 Sphingomonadales bacterium
CAATGGACCGGGGTCGGCGCGCCGACCCGCACGCCCGCGGTGCCGATCAGCCTGGCGGGTAAGCGACTGCCTTACTCGCCGACGTCGAAGATCTCGCTCGGCGCGCAATATACCGTACCGCTGGGGGGGAGCGGTTGGTCGGCGACGCTGCGTGGCGATTACAGTCGTCAAAGCAGCTACTTTGCTCGCGAGTTCAACACCTCGAACGATCGCATCGCGGCGTGGAGCGTGAGCAACGCCTTCCTGCGTTTCACGAACCGGCCCGAGACGTTGACCGTCGAGGGGTTCGTCAAGAACATCGGCAACAAGGACAACATCACCAATTCGATCATCGAGAGTGACCTGGTCGGAAGCTACCGCAACGCGCGGATCCTCGACCCGCGCACCTATGGCGTGACGACGACGCTGAAGTTCTAGGAGGCGGGCGTCGCTGGCGGATGGCGCTGCGCTTCGTTGCGCAGTGCCACCACTCGCGGCGCGGAGAGTCCGGCAAGCGACAGCCGGTCGCCGGGGGTTGTGACCTGCCCGATGACGATGCGATTGCCGTCGGGATCGAGCAGCGAAAACGCGTCGAGCGAACCGCTCCCGGACCAGTGCGAATACCGAACGGAGGCGATGTCCGCAGCGGCCATGCGGTCGCGCTCGATGGTCAGGTCCGCCGCCTCGAATGCGATGTGGAAATAGCCGGGTTCGTCGGTCGTCAACCGCACTCCACGCGGACTGACCGGGTGATGATATTGCCACAATTCGATCGTCAGATTGTCCGCCATCACCCACGCCGCGGATACGTCGACATCGTCGAGGCCGGTGACCGCCTTGAACGCTCGCGGATTGGCGAAGCGGCCGCGGTCGTGCGGCGGATTGCCGAGCAGGGTCGCGTAGAAATCGACGCTGCGGTCGATGTCGGTGCACACCACAGCGACATGCGCGATCCAGGTCGGCGGCTCTGGCGGTGCGTCGGCGACCTGCTCGATCTCGATCAGGTTGTGCTCGGCGTCGCGACCATAAGCGTAACGGATCGGGCCGCCGAGTGAAGTCATCGGCGCGGTGAAGGTGACGCCGTCAGCGGCCATCGCGTGCCACAGCGCGTCACCATTGCCCGTCTGCAGACAGATGTGCGCGATGCCGATATCGTTGGGCGCGCGCTCCGCGGCGCTGGGCGGAAGCGGTGCGGTGGTCGGGTGAACGGCGATAAACAAATTGGGTGAAGCGACCCATGCGGTGCCCTGCGCCCCATCGGTTACGCCGAAGCCAGCCGCTTGGTATGGGGCAAGCGCCGCCTGCGGATCGTGCGCCAGCAGCGCGACGTGGTGGACCGATAGCACCATCGCCGCGCCCTAGCGCACGCAGATCCCGCCATCGACGGGAATGATCGCGCCGGTGACGAAGCTTGCGCCCGGCCCGGCGAGGAAGGCGACGACGTTGGCGACCTCCTCGGGCTCGCCATAGCGCCCCATCGGCAATTGCTCCTGGAACGCCTTGGCAAAGGCGGCGGGATCGTCGGGCATCCGCAACCGCGCGAGATCGTCGATCATGTCGGTCTGGATCGGCGCCGGGCACACCGCATTGACGCGCACCCCATCGGCGGCCAGCTCGGCGGCGGCGGTCTTGGTCATGCCGACGACGGCATGTTTGCTGGCGGTGTAGCCGAATACGTGGCGGCCCCCGGTGATGCCCGATACCGAGGCGATGTTGATGATTGTCCCGCGCGTTTCGAGCAGCAAGGGGATGGCGTGCTTCATGCCGAGGAACACGCCACGGGTGTTGACCGCCATTACCGCGTCGAAATCCTCTTCGGGATAGGCTGCGAGTTTGCCGACGAACCCGGCGATGCCGGCATTGTTGACGAGGATGTCGAGCCGCCCGAAGCGTGCGCTGGTGGCAGCAAGCGCGGACTGCCAGTCGGCAGCGACGGTCACGTCGCCGCTGTGCATCAGGAGTGTTCGTCCGCGTGCGGCGATTCGCTCAGTAAGGATCGCGTCGCTTTCGCCCGGAAGATCGAAGCCGACGATGTCCGCGCCCGCGGCCGCAAGCCGGTCAGCGATGGCCAGCCCGATCCCGCGGGTGGTCCCGCTGATCAGCGCCACGCGCCCGGTCAGTTCGCCGCCAGTCGATTCGGTCATTCCCGTCCCCCGTTGGGTTCGACTGTCACGGTTGTTAGACAAAGCGTCAATACCCTTGCGAGGGAATTGCGATCCGCCTAGCGTTGCGCGACACATGTGGGGGCCATTGCGATGCGAAAGACGTTGACCGGCGCGGTGATGCTAGCGCTGACTTGGCCGGTAGGGGCGCTCGACGCGCGCACGATGGTCCGTTCCCCGCGTCCGGTGAATGTCTGTACTGCGCCGAGCTCCGCTATCGTCACCATCGACGCGCGCAAGCAGGCGGCGCTTACAACGCTGATGCGCGACATGGTCGACAAGCAGATCGCGCCCGGCGTGGTCATGCTGATCGAGCAGCGCGGCAAGCCGGTGGTCGAGATCGAAACGGGCTTTGCCGATAGCGAGACAAAGGTTGCGATGCA
>JAYTAR010000496.1:0-2523 GCA_043737455.1 Sphingomonadales bacterium
TCGACGAGGCAAAGGTGCAGAAGCGGAACTTGTCCGGACTTTTGCCATGCTGGCGGAGCCGCCCCGCGACCCACGCGTCGCAATGGAGCGCGTGCGTGCCGAAGAAACTTGCGGGCTCGGTGAGCGCAATGCGCTGTTCGAAGCGGCCCCCCGCCGCGGTCCACCCCTCTGCTTCGGCTAGGTCGGGGCCGAAGCGGAACCAGCCATGGCCGATCGTGCGCTCCTCGACCGTCAGCCGCAGGAACGCGTCGATCGGTCGCCACTGCGCATCGACGGTCAGTACTACGTCGCGCAACAGACGGTCGTCGTCCATCTCGCATTGTGCGCGCAAGGTGCGCGTGCCGTCGGGCTGCACGGTGACCGAGAAATACTCGCGGCCCATCTCCGCGCCATCGGTGCGATAGACCATCTGCCCGCGATAGCTGCGATGCCTCATGCGTCGGTCACCGGCGGGTGTTCACGGACGCGCGGGCGCGATCCCGGCGAGCAGTCGGTTCGGCAACTCGCTGTCATCCCAGGTCATGCTCGACTTGCCGATGCGCACGATTACGAGGCGTTCGCTGGGGACGACATAGACGCGCTGGCCGACCGCACCGTCCATGAACAGCACGTCGTCGCGCGCATAGGGCTTGGCCGCGCGTCCGACGAGCGGCGAGGTCGCGTTATACTTCCGCTCGACGACATAGGGACTGCCGCGCCACAGCTGCAGCCCGTAGTTCGGGTTGGTCGCCGCGGGCTTGGCCATCTCGGCGATCCACGCGGCGGGGACGATCTGACGCCCGTTCGCCTTGCCCCCGACTCGCCCACCGTCGAGGATCAGCTGCCCGACGCGCGCCCAGTCGCGCGCGGTTGCCTGGAGGCAGCAGAAGAAATGCGGCGCGCCGCCGGGGCGGTCGAGCCAGACGGTCGCATCGCTGGCGCCGATCGGTTGCCAGATGCGCGTCGACAACAGGTCGGCATAACGCTTGCCGGTCGCGCGTTCGAGGACCGCGCCCGCGAGCTGGCTGTTGGCATTGGCGTAGGAGAAAGTCGCGCCGGGAACCGCACCCAGCGGCAACGACAGCGCGGCCTTTACGGTGTCGGGCCCGAACATCATCTGCGCCGACACGCTGCCAGGGTCCTGCGAGAACGGCGGCGCGGCGAGCCCGCTCGACATCGTCAGCAACTGGCGCAGCGTGATCGCGCCGCGCGGATCGCCCCGCCACTCGGTCAACCAGCGATCGACGCGCCCATCCAGCGGCAGCCGCGCGGTTCCGAACGCGAGCGCCATCACCGTCTTGTGCATCGATGCGGGCGAGAAGCGCGAGGCGGCGGTGAAGCCTGTCGCATAACGCTCATGCACCAGCTTGCCGTCGCGCAGCACGATCAGCGCGAACGACCCCTGCGCATCGGCATAGTCCTGCGCTCGCGCGATCGCCTCGACCGACACGCCACCGAACGCGGTGGCATCGGCAAGCGCGCGCGGGCGACCGCGCACGGTCTCGGCGGGTTGGTACGCGTCGGGCGACTCGACACTTTGCGCGATCGGAAAGGCTTTCATGCGAGCGGCGGTCTGCGCGACGGTTTCCGCAGGGTCGGTGACTTGCGCGACGGCGGGAAGCGCAATCAGTGCAAGCGCGAGAATCAGGCTTCGGACGGGCATAGGGCCTCCACGATCAAGCGGGCGAGCCGTACCTTGTCGGCTTTTAGTTCATCGGCAAAGGCGTCGGTCGGGCGATAGTCGCGCACCGCGTCGGCGACGGCGATGCCGCGTTCTCCAAGCACCGCCTCGAGCACGCGCTGGCGGTCGCCGAGCACCGCGAGCTCGGTCGCGAGCAGCAGCACCGCGCGTGCGAGATCATCGAGGCTGTCGGCCGACAGTCGTGCACCCGCGCTGTACGCCTGGCTCATCGCCACCGCCTCGCTCGCCACTGGGGTGATTTGGCCAAGCTTGTCCGCCTGATCAGCCATGCGGCTTGGTGCCTTTCACGATCCAGGGGTAGGGTGCGCCGTCGATGCCATATTGCGCGACGTCGACGAAACCTGCGTCCTGCGCCGCCGCTGCCCAGTCCATCGACGCGGCCTCGCGCCAATAAGGCTCGCCGCCGTTGATCGCGAGCCAGTCGGCGCGCCACGCCGCCAATTTGTCGACCGCAGCATAAGGCGTGATGTCGGACATCAGCATCGACCCGCCGGGTTCGAGCACGCGAAACGCCTCGGCAAAGGTCGCGTGGATCGCGGGCGCGGGCATCTCGTGGAAGATGATGTAGCTCGCGACGAGATCGAACGACGCGTCGGCAAAGCCGGTGTCCTCGGCGGCGGCCTGGCGCAGGTCCCACGCCCAGCCTTTTTCGTTCGCGACGCGAAGCGCTTGCCGGAGCATCGGCAGGCTCAAGTCGATGCCGGTGATCCGCGCATCGGGAAAAGTCTGTGCGAGCGCGACGGTGAAATGCCCCGAGCTCGTGCCCATTTCGAGAATGCGTTGGTAATCTTGCCGCGGGAGCTCGGCGAGCACGCGGCGGCGCTGCGCAAAGATGTCGCCGC
>JAYTAR010000497.1:0-6305 GCA_043737455.1 Sphingomonadales bacterium
TCATTCCGGTCGGCGGGAGCGTCATCGCCGCCGTGATGGGCAGTTGGCTGGCATGGGAAGCGCGCAACCTTGGTATGGCCAAGCACGCCTATCTGCGGATGGCCGGCAATATCGGCTTCGACGCGCTGCTTGGCGCAATCCCGTTCATTGGCGCTGTCCCCGATTATTTCTTCAAGTCGAACACGCGCAACCTGCGCATGATCAAGAAGCATCTTGACCGGCACCATCCCGCCACCGCGATCATCGACGCCTGACGCGCAGGTTATCCACAGGTTTGCGCGACTTACGCTTGCATCCGCCATCGCGCCGCGTCACGCCCTGAAGAATGCCGAGCGTCGAGATTGACATGGACAGCCAGCGCGCCGCGCCAATCGACATGCTCGAGTCCTGGTTTGCGGCGCACGGCTGGACGCATGAGCGCATCGGCGATGATGAGATCGTCGCCTCTGCGCAGGGCTCGTGGGGCGTGTACGAGTTGCGCGGCGTATGGCGCGGCGATGACGACGTCCTTCAGTTCATGGCGTTTCCCGACGTCAAGGTGCCCGACCATCAGCACGCCGTCCTGTATGAGACGATCGGCCTGATCAACGAGCAGCTTTGGCTTGGCCATTTCGAGCTATGGACTGCGGGCGGCACGATGTTGTTCCGACACGCCGTCTTGCTCGATGCCGCGGACGAGCCCGGGCTCAGCCTCGACCAGGCCGAAACGGTGATCGAAGCAGCGGTCGATGAGGTCGATCGGTTCTACCCGGTGTTCCAGTTCGTGTTGTGGGGCGGCAAGTCGCCAAAGGAGGCGATCGCCGCGGCGATGGTCGAGACGCGCGGCGAGGCGTGACGCAGGGTCGCTTCTGGTTGATGGGTTGCGGCGCGATGGCCGGCGCGATGCTCGCGCGCTGGCGCGCAACTGGCCTCGACCTGGAATTCACCGTCATCGATCCGGCCCGACCCGTGATCGCGGGCGTTCGCGTCTTGGCCGATTTTCCCGACGAAGCACCGCCCGAGCGCCTAATGCTCGGTGTCAAGCCACAAGCACTAGACATTGTTACGCCAGGCGTCGCGCGCGCGATCGGACCCGCGACGACTGTGCTGTCGATCCTCGCCGGCGTTCGGCATGCGCGGCTTGCAGACCGCTTCGGCGCTGCGGGGGCGATCGTGCGGGTTATGCCGAACCTTCCCGTCGCGATCGGAAAAGGGGTCGTCGCGCTTTACGCACCGACAGGTCCCGACGCTGCCACCACGGCCTTGATGGCGCCGCTCGGTCTGGTCGAGTGGCTGAGCGACGAGGAGCAATTCGACGCGGTCACCGCATTATCGGGATCGGGTCCGGCTTTTACTTATCGTTTCATCGATGCGCTGGCGAGGGGAGGCTCGGTACTGGGACTCGCCCCTGATCTCGCCGATCGCCTTGCCCGTGCGACGGTCGCCGGCGCCGCCGAGATCGCGGCCGCGTCGCCGGAAACGCTGTCGACGCTGGCCGATCGCGTGGCGAGCAAGGGCGGCTCGACGCGTGTCGGTCTCGATGTCATCGATGTCGACATCGACGCCTTGGTCTGCGCGACTCTGGCGGCGGCGCAACGACGCAATCAAACGCTCGGCGACGCGTGAATTGGTTCAAGCGTGCCCAAGGTCGATCGCCAGCGCGCGATCCTCAAGCGGAATCATTCCTTCGAGCACGCGCCAAAAGCCTGTCACGGCTTCCTGTCCCGCCTGCGCATAGGCCGCCGACAGCCGCTCGCGCATCCGCTCGAACAATTCGGCCTCCAGCGCAGCCCCCTGACCGGTCAATCGTAACCGTTTCTGCCGTCGGTCGAGATCGCCCGTGCGTGTCGCGACCAGTCCGCGCTCGGTAAGTTCGGTCAGGACGCGCCCGAGCGATTGTTTCGTGATCGCAAGCAAGCGCAACAGCGCACCCACCGTCAGGTCGGGCTGTCGCGCGATGAAATAGAGCGCACGGTGATGCGCGCGGCCCAGCCCCGCCTCGGCAAGCACCGCGTCCGCCGCCCGGGTGAGATGACTGTAGCCAAAATACATCAACTCGACCCCGCGTCGAATCTCGGCCTCGCGCAGGAACAACGGCGAAGCGCGGTGCGGCGTTATCGCCGCGACAGAGGGAGTTGGGCCAGCCATGTTGACCTGTTTTGCCAAGAACGATACGCCGCGGCAACCCCAAGGAACGAGGACCGCAGTGATGGCCGATTTCGCGTTCGAACCGCATGCGCATCCCGTCGTCCCCGCGGCGCGCGATGCGCTAACTGTCGATCCGGGCTTTGGGTGCGTCTTTACCGACCATATGGCGATGGCGCGCTGGACCGACGGGCGCGGCTGGCACGATGCGCGTATCTGCGCGCGCGCGCCGCTGACGCTCGATCCGGCCACAGCGGTATTCCATTACGCACAAGAAATTTTCGAGGGGTTGAAGGCCTATCGCCTGACCGACGGTACGATGGCGCTGTTCCGGCCCGAGGCGAACGCCGCGCGCTTTGCACGCTCAGCCGAGCGACTGGCGATGCCGGTGCTGCCGTCCGAGATGTTCATTGCGTCGTGTCGCCAGCTGGTTGAGGCTGATGGCGACTGGATGCCCGCGATCGAGGGGGGTGCGCTTTACCTGCGCCCCTTCATGATCGCGAGCGAGCCGTTCCTCGGCGTGAAGCCGTCGAGCGAATATCTCTATATCGTCATCGCCTCGTCGGTGGGCAATTACTGGAAGAGCGGCGCGCGCGCGATTTCGGTCTGGGTGTCGGACGAGTATACGCGCGCCGCCCCGGGGGGCACCGGTGCCGCCAAGTGCGGTGGCAATTACGCCGCGAGCCTGCTCGCGCAAGCCGAAGCTACGCGCCACGGCTGCGATCAAGTCGTTTTCCTCGACGCCGTTTCGCGTCGTCATGTCGAGGAATTGGGCGGCATGAATATTTTCTTCGTGTTCGACGATGGCAGCGTCGCGACGCCACCAGTGTCGGGCACGATTTTGAACGGCATCACGCGCGATAGCCTGCTGACCCTCGCGCGCGACGACGGGATGACGGTGCGCGAGGAACCCTATTCGATCGAAGACTGGCGGCGCGATGCCGAGAGCGGGCGGCTGCGTGAGGCATTTGCGTGCGGCACTGCGGCAGTCGTCACAGCGATCGGCGAGGTCCAAGGTAACGCCGGGCATTTCTGCATCGGGACGGGCGACGCTGGCCCGACAACCGAGCGATTGCACGACCAGCTGACCGCGATCCAGCGCGGATTCGCGCCCGACCTGCACGGCTGGGTCGACCGTATCGATCGACCGCCCTTGGCAAACGCGCTCGCGCAACGCTAAGGGCGAAGCCGCACTGGGGCGTCGCCAAGCGGTAAGGCAGCGGCTTTTGATGCCGCCATTCGCAGGTTCGAATCCTGCCGCCCCAGCCAGTTTTCCATCGGAGCGCTAGAGCGCTTAAAAGTGGAACGAGACCGCAGCCGCCCAATGGTCGTCGAATTGCTCATAGACGTGCGCTAGCACTTCGAGCCATGCCGCCGTGGCAGGCAAGTCGAGCGCAGCCAGCGAATCGAACGGGCCAGTTTCGGGCCATTCGTGAAGCCAGCGGAGCGAGTCATCGCGGCCATCGTCGGGCAGCACGATCACACCGGGTCGCGCCGAAGGATCACCACGAAGCAACTCTTCGCGCAGCCGGGAGACAAGTTCGACATTGTCGTCGGTCGCGACGTCGATTTGATGAGGCAGTTGCCGATTCAGTGTGGTTGCAAGCGCACCGGCAAGGCCATCGATCGCATCGCGGATGCGGCTCGGCCCTGACGTAACCGACGCGCGCTTGCTGCCCTTACGCGATGGCCGACCCGTGATGCGCCCGTCGAACCCACCGCCGAGTTCCCAATAATCCCAATGCCCCAAACCGTTAAGCCAACGGCCATAGCCGCCAGTTACAGCATGACGTTCCAGCGGATGCCTACAATAATGCTCGACGAAGCGATCAAACTCGGGTTCGATTTCGGCAAAGCGTACCGCCCATCGTTCGCGACCCCGCGCACGCATGTCGTCCGAGATCGCGCCGCAGTCGAGGTACCACAAGTCGCCACCTTCGATCCGCAGACCCTGCGCAAGTGTGAAGACATAGCTGCGTTCATATTCGGTGCGGATGGCGGCCGTCTCGTCGAAGAAACGTAGCCACTCGTCGTGCACGTCCCCCCGCCGGCCCCGCTCGGACCGCACGAGCGATGCCGCGATCGCATCGGACGGCGGCCTGTCCGAAAAGGGCAGAATGACGTAGGCGACGGTGGACGTCGCTGGGAGGTTAGCGGGCGCAGCGGGAGGTGTAAGGGGAAGCAATCCTCTGGATCATCGCGTCAACCGCTTATACGCCAACCGCGTCGGCCGATCCGCCGCGTCGCCCAGGCGGCGGCGTTTGTCGTCTTCATAGGAGGCGAAATTGCCTTCGAACCATTCGACGTGACTGTCGCCTTCGAACGCGAGGATGTGCGTTGCGAGCCGGTCGAGGAAGAAACGGTCATGGCTGATCACGACCGCGCAGCCCGCGAAGTTTTCGAGTGCTTCCTCGAGCGCGCGTAGCGTTTCGACATCGAGATCGTTGGTCGGCTCGTCGAGGAGCAGCACGTTGCCGCCCGCCGCGAGCATCTTGGCCATATGCACGCGGTTACGTTCGCCGCCTGAAAGCTGCCCGACTTTCTTCTGCTGGTCGGTGCCCTTGAAGTTAAATGCGCCAACATAGGCGCGCGTGTTGACCTCGTGCTTGCCGAAGTAGAAGCGGTCGTTGCCGCCCGACACTTCTTCCCAGACATTGTGCTTGGGATCGAGCGCGTCGCGCGACTGGTCGACGAAGCCCAGCTTCACCGTTGGCCCGATATCGACTTCCCCGCTGTCGGGCTGTTCGACACCGGTGATGAGCTTGAACAAGGTCGACTTGCCAGCGCCGTTCGGACCGATCACGCCGACGATGCCGCCGGGCGGCAGCGTGAAGCTTAAATCCTCGAACAGCAATTTGTCGCCATACGCCTTGCTGACGCCCTTGATGTCGATCACCTTGCCGCCGAGCCGCTCGGGGATCTGAATTAGGATTTGCGCGCCGCCGGGGCGACGATCGGCCTGTTTTTCGACCAACTCGTCAAAGGCGCGGATGCGCGCTTTGCTCTTGGTCTGCCGCGCCTTGGGACTCTGGCGAATCCATTCCAATTCTTCCTTGATCGCCTTTTGCCGGCCTTCCTCCTCGCGGTCCTCCTGGCCCATGCGCTTGGCCTTGGCCTCGAGCCACGCCGAATAATTTCCTTCAAAGGGCAGGCCGCGCCCGCGATCGAGTTCGAGCACCCAGCCGACGACATTGTCGAGAAAGTAGCGGTCGTGCGTGACGAGGATAACGTTACCGGCATAGTCGATCAGATGTTGTTCTAGCCACGCGACGCTCTCGGCATCGAGATGGTTGGTCGGCTCGTCGAGTAGCAAAATCTCGGGCTTCTCGAGCAGCAGGCGACAAAGCGCCACGCGGCGGCGCTCACCTCCCGACAGGCTCTCCACGCCCCAGTCGCCCGGCGGACAGCGCAACGCCTCCATCGCAATCTCGAGCTGATTGTCGAGCGTCCATCCGTCGACCGCGTCAATCTTTTCCTGCAGCTCGCCCATCTCGGCAAGCAACGCATCGAAATCGGTGTCGTCGGTCGGCTCGCCCATCTCGGCTGAGATTGCGTTGAAGCGATCGACCATGTCGGCAACGGGGCGGACGCCGTCCTTGACGTTTTCGATCACACTCTTGGCTGGGTCGAGCTGGGGCTCCTGCGCGAGATAGCCGACGCGAACGCCTTCGGCGGGCCAGGCTTCGCCGGTGAATTCCTTGTCATAGCCGGCCATGATCTTCATCAGCGTCGACTTACCGGTGCCGTTGGGGCCGACGATGCCGATCTTGGCATCGGGGTAAAATTGCAGGCTGATGTTGTTGAGCACCGGCTTGGGGGCGCCGGGGAAGGTCTTCGACAGACTCTTCATGACGAATGAATATTGGGCGGCCATGGGGTCGCTGGTCCTTTGGAAAGATGGGGAATTCAGGGGGTCATTTAGGGGATGCGGATGGGGATTTCCAGCCTCACCCCGCGCTAGCGGGTTTTCACACGAACGCACGAAGGCACGAAGGAAGTCGTCATCCCGGGCTTGACCCGGGACCCATCTCCTTTCGAGTTTGCCGGGGGATGGGTTCCCGCTTTCGCGGGAATGACGAATGACCTTCGCGCCTTCGTGCGTTCGTGTGAAACAAACTGTCTTCAGTCCCGCCCGACCATCGCCTCCACCCCGGCAAAGCGATAATCGCGAAACTGCTCGC
>JAYTAR010000498.1:0-6299 GCA_043737455.1 Sphingomonadales bacterium
GTGTGGCGTGCGGGCGCGAACGGCGCGATCTTTTCGCCCCAAGGCGGCATGCGTATCTCCGCGCGGGGACTAGCGACGATCGGCCGGCTGTTGCTCAACGACGGGCGGGTGGGCCGTGTGCGGTTACTATCGGCGCGCTCGATGCGGCTGCTGACGACGCCGCAATGGGTGTGGAACGGCAGCAATGGCGACACGGGCGACGATGGCGATGTCGGCAAGCCCAACAGCGGTTTCCAGTGCCGCTACGGACTCGCGGTCGCATTCCTGGCGACGCGGCGTGACGGGTGCCGCGACGATCCGTTCGGCGATGGACGCCAGCGCATCGGCCATGCCGGTGAGGCCTATGGGTTGAAGTCGGGGCTGTGGATCGACCGCGCGCGGGGCACCGGCGTCGCCTATTTCGCGACTGACACGGGAGAAACGCCGGGAAAGGTGTCGGCGTTCGACGCGACCGAGGAGCGCCTCGCGCAGGGGCTCTAGTGAAGCTTTAGATCACGCCGCGCGCGCTCAGCCCGGCGATCGCCTCGGCACCCAGCAGCGCACCATAAATCTCGTCATTGTCCTGACCGACGGCTTGTGGCGCGATACGGCGGATACTGGCTGGCGTGCGCGACAGCTTGGGGAACGGCGTCTGCATCTTGAGGTTCGTCCAGCGCGGGTGCGGCACGTCGGCAATCGCGCCCCGCGCGGCGAAGTGCGGATCGGCGAGCATGTCGGCGGGTGAGTAGACGCGGCCCGCGGGCACCGCATGCTCGATCATCAGCGCTTCGACCTCGACAACGGTCAGCGTCCGGGTCCACGCCTCGATGCGCACGTCGAGCTCCTTTTGATGCCGCCCGCGCGAGATATGATCGATGTAGCGCGGATCGCGCGCGAGCTCCGGCTCGCCCATCGCGGTGCACAGCCGCGCGAACACGCTGTCCTGGTTTGCGCCGATCAGAAAGTCGCCGTCGCTGCATTGGTACACGTTCGATGGCGCAATCCCCGGCAACACCGATCCGGTGCGTTCGCGGATATAGCCGAACACGCTGTAATCGGGGATCAGGCTTTCCATCACCTGCAGCACCGCCTCGTAGAGTGCCGAGTCGACAACCTGGCCCTCGCCGGTCGCGTCGCGGTGGCGCAGCGCAGCAAGCGCGCCCATACAGCCATAGGTCGCCGCCAGCGTATCACCGATGCTGACCCCCATACGGCTGGGCGCGCGGTCAGCGTCGCCGACGATGTTACGCCAGCCGCCCATCGCCTCGCCGATGCCGCCAAAGCCTGCGCGGTCGCTGTACGGGCCGGTCTGGCCGTAGCCTGACACGCGCACGATGATGAGGCCGGGGTTGTCGGCGTGGAGGTCGGCGGGTGCCAAACCCCATTTCTCTAGCGTGCCGGGGCGGAAGTTTTCGATAAGGATGTCGGCAGTCGCGATGAGCTTCTTCGCGAGCGCCTGCCCCTCGGGTACGCGCAAATTCGCGCTGACCGACTTCTTGTTGCGCGCGACCACCTCCCACCACAACGGGTAGTCGCCGCGGCCCCAGTCGCGCATCGGGTCGCCTTTTCCTGGAGGCTCGATCTTGATGACCTCGGCCCCCATGTCGCCGAGCAATTGCCCGCAGAACGGGCCCGCGATCAGCTGGCCCATCTCGACGACGCGCAGGCCCTTGAGTGGGCCGTCATTGGTGGGTGACAAGCTCACGATTATACTATCGTCACCCCGGGCTTGACCCGGGGTCCCGCTGCCTTGCTGAGTAAGAAGAAGCGGGACCCCGGATCAAGTCCGGAATGACGTGCTGGGTTGAGGTTCATCACTCCGCCGCCATCATGTCGTAGTCGATCGGCGTCTGCCACACGGGTTGCTTCGGCGGCTCCAGCCCGGTTTCCGCAAGGCAGCGCGCGCGCAGCTCGTCGATCGTGCCACCGCGGTCGAAGATGCCGTCGTCGTTCGCGACACCGCGCATGGTGGCGCGCAACGCCTCGGTCGCGGTCGCGTCGAGTACGCCATCGGCATCGGCGACCACGCCGTACGCGCGCGCCCCCTCGGACGTCACTAGCCCCTGGCGGATCTCCTTGGCGACGAGTGCGGGGTCACGCTCGAGCGGATCGCCCCAGCCGCCGCCGCCCCAGGTGATGAAGTGCAGCTGGTCGCCCGCGCGCACATCGAGTTGATCCAGCTTGTTCGCGACGATCGTCTGCAGCCCGTTCGCGGTCTCGTGGATCTTGCGCGCGCGCGTGCCCGGCTTGCCGCCGTTGACGCCCCACGGGTAGGTGAACCAGCGATCGTCGTGGATGCTGACGGTGCCGTCGGCGAGGAAGCGGTAGCTCATGTGGATGCCGTTGCCGCCACGGAACTTGCCCGCGCCCCCTGAGTCGGCGAGCGCCTCGTAGCGCTCGATCCGCAGCGGGAAATAGCGTTCGAGGAACTCGTTGGGCACGTTGGTGAAACCGGGCCACAGGCTGTGCCCGTCGGGGCCGTCGCCGAACGGTTTGCCCGGTATGCCGCCAAAGCCAATCTGGAACAGCTGGAACCAGCCACCATCCTTGCCCGCGCGCGTGTCGCGGCCCGAATACATCAAATGCGGCGACGAGCTGAATCCAGCCGCGCACAGGAAGTCGGGCGTGCGCTGGCCGAGCAGCCCACCGAGAATGTCGAAGATGCGACCAAGCGCATGCGTCCGCCCCGACAGCGCGGCAGGATAGACCGGCTTTAGCAGCGAGCCTTCGGGAATGCGCACCTCGATCAGATCGTAAAAACCGTCGTTGAACATGATCTGCGGATCGAAGACCATGATCATGTAAATGCCAAAGAACATCTTGAACATGTTCTCGTTCAGGTAGAAGTTGATCGATGCCGCCGACTGGGGATCGGTGCCCGCAAAGTCGAGGATGACTTTTTCACCGACGCGTTGCATGGTACAGCGGATCTTGTAGGGCCCAAAACCGACGCCATCGTCGCAGACATAATCCTCGAAACTGACTTGTTCCTCGCCGACCGACTGCGCGATCAGCGCCTTCATCGCGCGGTGGTTGCGTTCAAGCAGCAGCGTCGTGGCCGCGACATAGATATCGTCGCCGAAGCGCGCGCACATCTCGTCGATACGGCGCGCGGCGACGCGGCAGCTGGCGATCAGCGCATTGAGGTCGGCCGCGCACCAGTCGGGCTTGCGCGTCTGGTGCATGACCAGCTTGATCAGGTCCTCGTTATAGATGCCCTTGGCATAAATCTTGACCGGCGGGATGCGCACGCCCTCTTCGAATATCGCGCGCGCATCGATCGGCATGCTGCCCGCGACCTTGCCGCCGATGTCGGACTGGTGCCCGAACATCGCGGTCCAGGCGACCAGCCGTCCGCCGCGAAACACCGGCAGCAACACCAGCCAATCGTTCGAATGGCTGACCGCGCCCTCACAGCTGTACGGATCGGAGAGCAGGATCATGTCACCCTCCTCGATCGTGCCGGTGAACTGGCGCAGGAACCCGTCGATGAAGCTGCCGAACTGTCCGACGATCATCTTGCCCGCGGGGTCGGCGATCAGCGGAAATGCGTCGCCCTGTTCGCGGATGCCGGGCGACATCGCGGTGCGCACCAGCGTTGCGTCCATTTCGACACGCGCGTTGCGCAGTGCGGATTCGATGATGTCGAGTGTGACGGGGTCGATGGCTACGGCTGCGAAGGGGGTCGCGTTGGTGGCTATGATCTGTGCGGGCATCAGGCAACTCCTGCAAAGTCTAGGCGGCGTTCGGCGGGTTCGTTGGCGAGGAAGTCAGCGACGAGCTCGGTCCAAGCGTGCGGCGCTTCGTCGATATAGTCGTTTGTGCCGCCCTCATGGACGACGAAGCGCCAGTCGGGGCGCAACCGCGCGGTCGCTTCGCTTAGTGCAAACGCACTGTCGCCGCGGTTGATGAAGTTGAGCACCGGCGTCGTGATTGCGTGCAGGTCGGGTTCGAGGTCGTGTGCGAGCGCCGCGCGAAAGCCGTCGGCGTAGCGGTCGCCCGCGCGCAGCATGTCGACCGTGTGCCGGTGCATCGCGGGCAGGTCGGTCCAGCCTGGCATGACCGACAGCCGCTGTTGCCATGCCACGAGCAAATGACTGCCATCGGCGCGCGGCGTCAGGTCCGCGAACCACTCGTCACTGAAGTGCGCGCGGGTCGCGGCGTCGAACCACGGCACGCCCTGCATGATCAGCCGGCCGATGCGCGCCGGGTGCCGCGCGGCATGGATCGCCGCAATCCCCGCGCCGGTGTGATGCCCCAGCATATGCGGCGCCTCGATGGCGAGCACGTCGAGCACGACGGCGAGGTTTTGCGCATAGCCGGTCATCGTCGGTGGCTCGCGCGGCGCGTCGGAAGCGCCATAGCCCGGCGTGTCGAGCGCGATCGCGCGGAAGCCGCGCTCGGCGAGCAGCGGCATCGCGCGCGCGAACATCAGCGATGACACCGACGTCTGGTGCAACAGAATGACGGGTACCCCGTCGCCGCACGTCCGGTAGTGGACCTGTCCCCACAGTCCGTCGACGTAGCCGCAGGTCATGCCGGCGTGATAAGGATATTGCCGAACGCGTCGACGCGCGCGACATGTCCGGACAAGACGAGCGTCGTCGAATCCATCTCGGTCACGACCGCGGGGCCGGGCACGACGTCGCCGCTGCGCAGCTTTGCGCGGTCGTAGATCACCGCTTCCTGCTCGCGCCCGTCCATCCAGACCTTGTGATCGTAGAGCCTGGCCGCGGTCGGGTCGCCGTCGCCTGCCGCAATGCGTTGCGCCTCGACATTGGCCGCCTTCCCGAGCGCGACCACACGGATGTTCACGAGCTCCTGCGCGACGGGCAGGTTGAAGGTGAAGAGCCGCTTGTGCTCAGCGTCGAAGCGCGCGGTAAGGTCGGCGATCGTGCCATCGCGTGCGACGGTCAGCGGCACTTCAAAGGCCTGCCCCGAATAGCGCACATCGATTTCGAAACGGAGTTCCTGTTCGTCGGCGGGCACGCCCTCGGCTGCGAGTTCAGCGGCGACTTGCGCGGCGATTTCGTCGAGCACGCCACGCACCACGTCGTCGTCGGTGTGCGTGACGAGCGTGTTGAAGCTGCGTTGTGCATCGACGCGCAGTCGCGTCGTCGCGTCGCCATACGCACAAAGCACGCCGGGCGAGGGCGGGATGATCACCGGCCAGCTCCCCATCAGCACGCCCATCGCATTGCCATGCAGCGGTCCCGCGCCGCCGAACGCCATCAGCGCAAAGTCGCGTGGGTCGTACCCCTGCTGCACCGACACCAGCCGTAGCGCACCGAACATCGTCTCGTTGACGATCGACACGATCCCGGCGGCGGTCTCCATCAGCGAAAGGCCCAACGCATCGGCGACGGTCTGCACCGCGCGTGTCGAGGCGGCACGGTCGAGCTTGAAACTGCCGCCGAGTAGGTTTTCCGGTAGATAACCGAGCACGACGTTGGCGTCGGTGACGGTCGGCAGCTCGCCGCCGCGGCCATAAGCGGCAGGGCCTGGGACCGCGCCCGCCGATTGCGGGCCTACTCGAAGGGCCTTGGTCAGTTCGGGTACGCTTGCGATCGAGCCGCCGCCGGCGCCCACCGTCTTCACGTCGAGCGACGAAGCGCGCACCGTCAGATGCCCGACGCTCGTCTCGCGCCGCAGCCGCGCCTGATAATCCTCGATCAACGCGACGTCGGTCGAGGTGCCGCCCATGTCGAGCGTCAGCACATTGGGCGTGCCGGCATTCCTGGCGACCCATACCGCACCCGCGACACCGCCTGCGGGTCCCGACATGAGTAGATTGACCGGCGCGGTGCGGCTCTTGTCCGCCGACATCAGCCCACCGTCGCTGCGCAGCAGGTTAAGCTTGGCCGCGCTCCCCCAATCGTGGAGTTGCGCCTCAAGATTGCCGACATAGCGTGACACCGTCGGGCGGACCGCGCTATTCGCAACCGTCGTCAACGCACGCTCATATTCCTGCATCTCGGGCAGGATATCGGCGGAGATGCTGACGGGCACGCCCGGCAGTTCCTCGGCGACGATCTCGGCCACGCGGCGTTCGTGCGCGGGGTTCATGTAACTGTTAATGAGGCACACTGTCACCGCCTCGACCTTTTCCTCGGCGAGCCGCGCGATGCTGGCGCGCAATTTCGCCTCGTCGAGCGGACGCACGATCTCGCCATCGGCGCCGATGCGCTCGGCAGCCTCGATCGTCGCCTCGAGCGGCGCCATCGGCTCGGGCTTGGGCCAGACGATCCAAGCAGCGAGCCCGCCGGGGACCAGGCTGCGTGCGATCTGAAGGATGTGGCGATACCCCTCGGTCACGATCA
>JAYTAR010000499.1:0-2513 GCA_043737455.1 Sphingomonadales bacterium
GCTGCGCGGTCGCGTTCGAAAAGCGCATGGTGCCGTCGTCGAGCTTGCCGAAACGAAGCGTCATCAGGTCGAGCGCGTAATTCTGGTTGAGCTTCCACGGGGCCTTGCCACCCTGTTTGGGCAGGATGTCGGCGGCGCGCTGCACGTAGCCACTGCTGAAATCGAGGTATGGCTCCTCCGTCATCGCCGGATCGGTCCGCATCGGCGTGGCGATGCCGACGCGGCGCTTGTCCATGTGGATCAGCAACCGACAAACGTATTCCGATGTCAGGTCGGCCTTCAGCGTCCACGATGCGTTCGTATACCCGAAGGCGAATGCGGCGTTCGGGACGCCGCTGAGCATCATGCCCTTATAGGTGAGCTGTTTCGACGGATCGACCTTCTCGCCGTCGACCGACACCGCGACGTTGCCGAGAATGTTGAGCTTCAGCCCCGTTGCGGTGACGATGATGTCGGCGGGGATCGTTTCACCGGAATGCAGCGCAATCCCGTCGGCGCTGAAGCGGTCGATCCGGTCGGTGACGACCGATGCCAAACCCTGCTTTAGCGCCGTGAACAGGTCGGCATCGGGCACGAGGCACAGCCGCTGATCCCAGGGGTTGTAGCTCGGTGTGAAGTGCGTATCGACGTCATAGTCGGCACCGAGCTGGTCGCGGACCATCGATATCAACCGATCCTTCACCTTGGCGGGCGATTTGCGCGCCATGCGAAAGAAGAACATCTGCCATGCCACGTTCTTCCACCGTGTCGCGGCATAGGCCGCACCGGGGGGAAGCAGGCGGCGCAGGCGGTTCGCGACGCTGTCCTCGCCTGGGCGCGAGACAACATAGGTCGGCGAGCGCTGCAGCATCGTCACGTGCGCGGCGGTCCGGGCCATCGCCGGCACGATCGTCACCGCCGTTGCGCCGCTGCCGATGACGACGACGCGCTTGCCCGCATAGTCGAGGTCTTCGGGCCAGAATTGGGGATGCACGATTTGCCCCGTGAATGTTTCCTCTCCCGGCCAAGAGGGACGGTGCGCCTCGTCGTAGCTATAATAGCCCGAGCAGAAAAAGAGGAACGACGCGGTCATCGTCACGGCGTTCCCCTCATGATCGGCGGTGATCGTCCAGCGCGCGTCCTCACACGACCAGCTTGCGGCGACGACGCGGTGATCAAACCGGATGTGCCGGTCGATGTCGGCCTCGCGCGCGGTGTCGCGGACGTATTGACGGATCGAAGGACCGTCGGCGATCGCCTTGGCGGCGGTCCAGGGGCGAAAGCGGTAGCCAAGCGTGTGCATGTCGCTGTCCGACCGGACGCCGGGATATCGAAACAAATCCCATGTTCCGCCGATCGCATCGCGTGCCTCGAGGATTGCATAGCTTTTCCCGGGGCAGCGATCCTGGAGATGCCAGGCAGCGCCAATGCCTGAAAGGCCAGCCCCTATGATCAGGACATCGACATGATCCACGCAGCGCAACTCCCTTGACCGGGCATTCGGCCTCGCTGACGCTAACGTCAACCGTGCAGCGTCCTCCACAACAGCTGTCCGGCGACGTACAGGATCAGCACCCCGGTCGCGCGCCGGATCAGCGTTGGCGGCGTGTGCAGGCCAAGGTGCGTGCCGATCTGCCCGCCGACGATGACTGCGACGAAGAGCGGCCAGAATGACGTGACCTCGCCGATGCGGCCGGTGCCCAGCTTGGTGAGCTGACCGGCCAATCCCGCCAAGGAATTGACGAGAATGAAGACGCTCGCGGTTGCCGCGACCTGTCGCGGCGGTGCCCAGCGCGTCAGATGCTGGATCGGACTGAGGAAGATGCCTCCCCCGATGCCGACTAGTCCGGACAAATAGCCGACCGCGCCGCCCAGCGCCCCGTCGGTGATCGTGGTGGTCTCGCGGCCGGTCGTCTCTCGCGCGGTCGTCTCATTGGGCAAGCGCTGGAAGAGCAGCAGCAGCGCGGCCACGAGCAGACTGCACCCGAGCAACAGCAGAAACAGTTTTTCGGATATCGGCGTCAGTCCACCGAGATAGGCAAAGGGGGCCGACACGACCACGAGCGGCACGACGCGCCGCCACGGTATCAATCCTGCGCGTGCGAAACGGATCGATCCGCCGGTCACGACGATGATGTTGCACACGGGCGCGACGACGGGGACCAGCTGCGCAGAGACTCCCGCGAGCACCAGCAGCGCGATGTACGTCGATCCGCCGCCGAATCCGACGCTGGCATAGAGCAATGCGGTCAGAAAAAAGGCGGCGGCGAGCATCATCGACGTACCGCGTGCCCGATGCCCGAAACGTCGGCAACTGTTCGAACGCTACGCGTGATGAAAACCAATTCGGTCGGGAACCAGAACCTGTCTGTCGGATTAACGGAGTCACTTGAGACAAACGTGACAGTCGCTCGCGGGCTTCGCGCCTTGGTCCGTACTGACCGGCCCCCACTGAGTGGTCCGTGTTGATCGTTAGTGCATTGTCACCTCCATCGCCAGTGTCGGCCGGAGGTGGAGCGAAGCGGAACCGGAGG
>JAYTAR010000500.1:0-2512 GCA_043737455.1 Sphingomonadales bacterium
CGGCCTGTCGGTCTGTTTTCTGGTCATCATGCTGTTCGTCGGCGAGCTGATCGACTTCAACCTCGGCGACGCGATCGCGGTGCTGTTCGTCGTCGCGGACGCGCTGCTTGCGGGCGGTATGACAATGTTCCTGCGCGAAACCCGGATCGCCGTTGCCGCGTTGCACGTTCGCGAGGAACTCCTCGAATATGAAACGGAGACGACGCATTAGCCCGCTCATCGAAAAACGTCTGTTGCAAGCGGTCGTCGCGCTTGCCTGTTTCGTGCCGCTGTCGGCGGGGTCGCTTGGCGTGCTGCGTGGGGCGCAGTGGCTGGAACATGCGCCCGTCGCGATCGATCTCGACAGTCATTTTCGCTACATCTCGGGCATCTTTATGGGCGTGGGCGTTGCGTTTGCCAGCTGCGTGCCGAACATCGAGACGAAGGGCGCTCGGCTGCGGATGCTGGTAGCGTTCGTCGTTTTGGGTGGTCTCGCGCGACTATTGTCGCTGGTCGAAGTCGGAGCCCCGGGTCCGGGCATGCGATTTGGCCTTGTGATGGAACTGGCGGTGACGCCGCTGCTTGCGCTTTGGCAGGGGGGCTTCGCGAAGCGATGGCAGCGGTCGAACGGCTGATCTTCATCTACAACGCCGATGGCGGGATCGTTCAGGGCCTCCTCGATTCGGTCCATAAGACGCTGTCGCCCGCAACCTACGCCTGCAGCCTGTGCGCAGTAACGCACGGTGCTTTGCGTATGGACCCAAGATGGCGTGCGTGGCTGGGGCGGCTCGATATTCCAGCCGTTTTCCAGCACAAGGACGACACGCCGTTCCGGGATGTGCCGCTTCCCGCCGTGCTCGCTGAGCGTGGCGGTGCGACGGAGACCCTTATCGACGCAGCGACGCTGAACGCGCTTGGCAGCGTCGATGCGCTGATTGCCGCACTCGAGCAACGGCTCGACTAGGCGATCCGTTCGCGTACCACGGCCAGCTTCAAATCGCTGTACCAGGCGCGTGCGCCGTCGGGAGCCGCATCGGCGGCGACCACCGCTAACCGCCGGTTCGCCTTGCCACGATGGTGCATGCGTGCCGTATTTTCCTGCCCGACGTAGCACCCTTTGGTAAAACTCACGCCGTTCTGTTCGCGGGCATTCGCCTCCAGCCACAAAGTCGCGTCGCTGCCGAGTTCGGCGACACCTTCGACAATGCCGTGCGCGAGGCGGTGCGCGTGCCAATTGCTCGCGACCGCGCTCGGCGGCCCGATCCATCGCCGCCCGAGTCCGGCATCGCGCGGGTCGGGCACACCTGTGTTGCCATCCACCGCCCAGTGCACCGCAAGCGACACATCGACCTCGATCGTGATCGGCCGTCGCAATCGATAGAGTTTCAGTCGCTTGGCGAGCGCCTCGGCCTGAATCGCCTCGCAATCGATCAGCAGCGCATCGCCATCCGCCCACACGATGAAGTCAAACAACGCTTTGCCCTGCGGTGTCAGCAGCCCGGCGTAGACCGGCAGCGCGCCGCTAACGTCGTTCGTGACCAGCCCTTGCACGAAGTCGCGGACGCCGTCGCCGGTCAGGCGGATCACGGCACGGTCGGTCAGGGTGGTTCCGGTCATCATCGCAAGTTAGGAGAGTTGTGACGAGAACCCAAATGAGCGCTGCATGATCGACCGAATCACGATTCGCCGTCCTGACGATTGGCATGTCCATCTGCGCGATGGCGCCATGCTAGCCGCTGTCGCGCCATACACCGCTCGGCAGTTCGCGCGCGCGATCGTCATGCCGAACCTGTCGCCGCCGATCACGACGACGGCGGCGGCAAGCGCCTATCGGTCGCGGATCATGGCGGCGATTCCGGCGGGGGTCGACTTCACGCCGCTGATGACGGCGTATCTGACCGACACTACCGATCCCGACGAGCTTATCCGCGGTCACGCCGAGGGCGTGTTTACTGCCGCCAAGCTCTACCCCGCGCACGCCACGACCGGCTCGGCGCACGGTGTCACCGATATCTCACGGCTGGACCCGGTGTTCGACGCAATGGCGGGCTGCGGGCTGCCGCTGCTCGTCCATGGCGAAGTGACCGACCGCGATATCGACATCTTCGACCGTGAAGCGGTGTTCATCGAACGCACGCTCGATCCGCTGACCCGGCGGCATCCAACGCTCAAGATCGTGTTCGAACATATCACGACGGCGGAGGCGGTTGCCTTCGTCGAGCAGGCTGGCTCGACAATCGCCGCGACGATCACGCCGCATCATCTGCACCTCGACCGCAACGCGATGTTCGACGGCGGCATTCGCCCGCACGCCTATTGCCTGCCGGTGGTCAAGCGTGCGCGTCACCGCGATGCGCTGCGCGCCGCCGCAATATCGGGCAACGCCAAATTCTTTCTCGGCACCGACAGCGCGCCGCACGCCGTTTCGGCCAAGGAATCGGCTTGCGGGTGTGCGGGCATTTTCAACGCGCCGTTCGCGCTCGAATCCTACACGGCGGTCTTCGACGCGCACGCTGCGCTCGATCGGCTGGAA
>JAYTAR010000501.1:0-6262 GCA_043737455.1 Sphingomonadales bacterium
ATGATACCGATGCCCGAAAACTGCCGTGCAAACGCCGCGCATTGCCAATAGGGCTGCTGCGCACTCGCAGGCGACAGCGACACGATGGCGGCAAGCACGAACCCGATAAAGCGCAACGCAACTCACCTTCGCTGTTCCTTGGCTCGCTTACGCAACCGCTGGTTAAAGCTTGGTTCGTTTTGGTCGCGCGGCTTTGCCGCGGCGCGCGGACCCGCTAAGCCCGCGAAGTGAGCCAGCCCTACCGAGTCCTCGCGCGCAAATACCGACCGCAGCGCTTTACCGAGCTGATTGGTCAGGAACCGATGGTGCGAACGCTGGGCAATGCCATCAAACGTGACCGGCTGGCGCATGCCTTTCTAATGACCGGCGTGCGCGGGGTCGGCAAGACGTCGACCGCACGGCTGATCGCCAAGGCGCTGAATTGCATTGGGATCGACGGGCAGGGTGGGCCAACGATCGATCCCTGTGGACAGTGCGAGCCGTGCGTGGCGATCGCCGAAGGACGCCATGTCGATGTGATCGAAATGGACGCCGCGTCAAACACTGGCGTCGATGACGTGCGCGAGATTATCGAGGCAGTGCGCTACGCAGCGGTCTCGGCACGCTTCAAAGTCTATATCGTCGATGAAGTTCACATGTTGTCGAAGAACGCCTTCAACGCGCTGTTAAAGACGCTCGAGGAACCGCCCCCGCACGTCAAATTCCTGTTCGCGACCACCGAAGTGCAGAAAGTGCCCGTGACCGTGCTGTCACGGTGCCAACGCTTCGACCTGCGCCGTATTCCGGCAGAAATGCTGGCCGCACATTTCGCGACGATCGCCCGTGCCGAGGAGGTCGACGTCGATGCGCAGGCGCTGCTGCTGATCGCGCGGGCGGCGGAAGGGTCGGTCCGCGATGGCCTGTCGATCCTCGACCAGGCGATCGCTCATGCCGATATGGAGGGCGGCGGGCATGTCAGCGCCGATCAGGTGCGCGCGATGCTGGGGCTGTCGGATCGCGGAAGGCTGCGTGATCTGTTCGACCTGCTGTTGAACGGCGACGCGCCCGCCGCGCTGCACCTGCTGCGCGATCAGGTCGATCTCGGCGTCGACCCGGCGGCGGTAATGCGCGGATTGCTCGAGATCGTGCACGGCGTGACGATTACCAAGGTCGGCGCTGCGCGCGACGCCGCACAGTCGATCGAGGAGCGGGCGGCGGCGGATCGCTGGGCGGGCGGAATGTCGTTTCCCGTTTTGCACCGGCTGTGGCAGCTGTTGCTGAAGGGGCATGACGAGGTCGCGCATGCGACCGACCCGCACGAGGCCGCCGACATGGCGCTACTGCGCCTTATTCATGCCAGCCAACTTCCCGATCCCGCGACGATGCTGAAGCGGCTCGAAAGCGGCGCGGCGGTCGCGGCCCCTGCGGAGGCTGTGCCCGCCGCATCGCTTCCTACCGGGCCTGCGACCTTTGCTGCGCTCGCCGACGCGGTAGAGGCCGCAGGAAAGCTGGTGTTTGCGCATCACTTGCGTGAGAGCGTGCGCGTCATACGCTATGCGCCGCCCGCGCTGGCGGTCCGCGGCCCGGCCGATCTGCAGCGGCTGAAGGCCGAGTTGCGTGAAGCAACGGGCACGGTGTGGGACGTTACGATCGAGGACGGTTCGGCGTCGCCCACGCTGCGCGAAACTGCGCTTTCCACCGAAGCCGCCGAGCGCGATGCGGTGCTCGCCGATCCGGCGGTCGCAGCGGCAATGAACGCCTTTCCCGGCGCCGAATTGGTCGGCTGGGATACTCAGAGGAGCATGACGCAATGAATTCGATCGACGACATTCTGAAAATGGCAGCCAATGTGCAGGAAGAAATGGCAAAGGCGCAGGCCAACCTCGATACGATCGAGGTCGAAGGTGCCTCGGGCGGAGGCCTCGTCAAGGTCCGCGCCAGTGCCAAGGGGCGCGTGATTGGCGTCACGATCGACGATTCACTGCTGGTCGCGAGCGAGAAGCAGATGCTCGAGGATTTGGTTGCGGCCGCTTTCAACGACGCGCGTAGCAAGGCGGACGCGGTATCGGGGCAGGAGATGAGCAAGATGACGGCGGGACTGCCGCTGCCGCCAGGGTTCAAGCTGCCGATGTGAGGTGGCACTTCGGCCCTGATCGATGGTGCCGGCTGCAGGAATCGAACCCGCGACATCCAGTTTACAAAACTGGCGCTCTACCAACTGAGCTAAGCCGGCCTCGCCCTCGCCAATGCGTCAACGGACGCCGAACGTCCAGCCTTCGGTGTTCGCGACCGCATCGAGCCCGGGCGGGTGCCATAGTGCAGGATCGTCGGCGACAAGCCGCAGCCAGGCAGCCGTGAGAATAGCGTCGGTCGCGTGATCGGTGTAGCGGGGCAGTGGCGCATGCGCCGCACAGCCGAGCACTGTCAGCGCGCGATCGAGCGACGCGCCGTCGCGCATCTTGGTTCGCCCCTTTGCCATGCCGCTGGCGATGGCAGCTATGCTCGTGTAGATTTCGACGAGGACCGACCCGCGCGCGGGACGCGGATCGAACGGCCAAACGGGCAGGTGACCGTTTAATCGGTGCAGCATACGCATTCCGGTCAAGCTCGATTTACCGACCTGCGACGCGCCGACCAAATTGAAGTTGCTCGTCGGGTTGAGCCCTTGCGCGCGTTGCGCCTGTTCGGTGACGCGCAGCCGTCCGCCGCCGCTGCCGAAGCGATCGCCGGTGCGCCCGCGGTGGCGGCGGAAGTGGCGCGCGGCTTCGAGATGGTCGACGAACGACGATGCCGACAGATCGGCATCGGCATCGCACAGGTGGTCGAGCAGCCGCCAGAGCCCACGAGCATCGGCCGGACTCGCATCCCAGCCGGGGAAGAAGGCGCCGCTGTCCGCGAACGGCAGTCCCATACCGAGGTCAAATCCAACAAGCGTATCCGCAGGGAGGTCATGTTCGAGCCAGTCGAGGATTTCCAACCGCGACCAGATGTGGCCAGGAGCGACGAGCCGCGGCGGCGCGCCATCCGCGTCGCACAGCGCAACGGCAATGCCGGGTTGGCGAGGACCGACCGCGCCCGACCAGTCGATCGCGACGAAGTGCGAGAAGCGCGGACTCACTCGGGGTCGGTCTCTGCCGCTCCAGATTGCTCCGCACGGTCGCTCCGCAGCCGCTCCCAATACGCCATCCGCTCTGCGATCTTGGCCTCGAAGCCGCGCTCGGCGGGCGCGTAAAACGTCGCGGGAGCCATCGTGTCGGGCCAGTAGTTCGCGCCCGAGAAACCCTCTGCTGCGTCCGGGTCATAGGCATAGCCCGCGCCATAACCGAGGTTCTTCATCAGCTTGGTCGGAGCGTTGACGATGTTCATCGGCGGCATCAACGAGCCCGTATCGCGTGCCGCCTTCCACGCCGCTTTCTGCGCGGAGTAAGCGGCGTTAGATTTGGGGGCCGTCGCCAGATACAGGCAGGCCTGCACGATCGCGAGCTCGCCCTCGGGGCTCCCAAGGAAGTCATAGGCATCCTTGGCGGCGAGGCATTGTACCAGCGCTTGCGGATCGGCGAGTCCGACATCCTCGCTCGCAAAGCGCACCAGCCGCCGCAGCACGTACAGCGGCTCTTCGTCCGCGACGAGCATCCGCGCCAACCAGTAAAGCGCTGCCTGCGGATCGGATCCGCGCAGCGATTTATGCAGCGCGGAAATGAGCGAGTAATGCCCCTCTCGGTCCTTGTCGTACACTGGCATGCGGCGGTGAAGCAGTGCCGCGAGCGCAGGTGCATCGAGCGGTGCCGCGATCGCAACCGCGAACAAGGTTTCGGCCTGGTTGAGCAGGAAACGCCCGTCGCCATCGGCACTGGCGATCAGTGCGGTCCGGGCATCGTCGGTCAGCGGCAGCGTGCGCGCCTCGACCGCCTCGGCCCGGTGCAGCAACTCGCCAAGCGCCTCGGCATCCAGCCGGTGCAGCACGAGGACCTGCGCGCGGCTGAGCAGCGCGGCATTCAATTCGAAGCTAGGATTTTCGGTCGTGGCCCCGACCAGAGTGATCGTGCCATCCTCGACATAGGGCAGGAAACCGTCCTGCTGCGCGCGATTGAAACGGTGGATCTCGTCGACGAACAGCAATGTCCGCTGCCCCAGCAACGCGGCATCCCGCGCGGCGGCGAACACCCGCTTCAGATCGGCGACGCCAGAGAATACCGCGCTCAGCTTTTCGAAACGCAGGCCAACGGCGTCGGCGAGCAGCCGCGCGATCGTCGTCTTGCCGGTTCCGGGCGGCCCCCAGAGGATGAGTGAGGCGAGCTTGCCGCCCGCGACCTGTCGCCCGATCGCGCCGTCGGGGCCAGTCAGATGCGCCTGTCCAACGACATCGGCCAGGCTCGTCGGGCGCAGCCGGTCGGCGAGTGGCGCAGGTGGAGCATCGGCGGCGAAAAGGTCGGCCATTAGTCGCGATATAAGCCGATCAGCGCGTCCGCGCACGCTGCGAACGCTTATGGGCGATCAAGCGCAAATACGTCGCGGCAAGCTCGCCATTGATGAGGTCCCAATCATAGCGCGCGGCACGCTTGGCGGCGGCGAAGCCGGCGGCGCGCGCGGCCGCCCGGTCGTCGACATAAGCGGTGATCGCGTCGGCATAGGCGATCACGTCGCGCGGCGGCACGAGGCGTCCGGTCACGCCGTCCTCGACCAGACTCGCGGTGCCCGTCGCATCGGCCCCGACGACGGGCAGACCACATGCCATCGCTTCCGCAGTGACGTTGCCGAACGTCTCGGTGACGCTCGGCTGGAGCAGCAGGTCGGCAGAGGCGACCGCGCGGCCAAGGTCCGCCCCGCTCTGATGACCGGCAAAGACCGCGTCGGGTACGGCAGATGCAAAAAAGTCGCGCGCGGGGCCCTTGCCCAACACGAGCACGCGGTGTGCGACGCCGCGCCGGTCAAGTTCGGCGACGACGTCGGCAAAGATGTCGATCCCTTTTTCGAGGACGATGCGGCCGAAGAACAGGATGACGAAATCGTCGTCGGCGATGCCCAACGACCGGCGCCACTCGGCGCTGCGCGCGGCGGGGGTGAACACGTCATGGTCGATCCCGCGCGACCAGATGCTGATGTCGGCATTCATGCGTTCGGCGCGCAGCACGTCGGCGAAGGATTCGGAAGGGGCGACGATCGCGTCGCACTTGCGATACAGGCGGCGCTGGATCGCGGTTCCCAATCCCTCGAACACCTCTAATTTGTAATAGCGCAGATAGGTTTCGAAGCGTGTGTGCACCGATGCGATAAGCGGCAGGCCGTGCGCCTTGGCATAGCGCGCCGCGCTGTAGCCGAGGAATTCGGGTGCCGACACATGAACGAGGTTGGGCGCGAACGCGTCGAGATCGGCGCGCGCCACATCGCCAAGGCCCATCGGGATGCGATATTCGGGTCGCAGCGGCACCGGCACCGAAGGAGTCGATACCAAATCTCCGGTCGGCGCGAAGGCGGGCGTCGCGGTGGTCGGTGAATAAACGCGAACCGCCGCGCCTTGCTTCAGCAGCCAGCCGACCAGGATGTTGAGCGACTGGTTCGCCCCGTCGCGCGTATAATTGTAATTACCGCTGGTCAGCGCGATCCGCAGGTCGGAAATATTCATCGGACGCGCCCCTACACGCGCGGGCAGGCAATTACCCCCTCTAATCTCCTCACCCGAACTCGATATCTGCCCAGACTGGCAGATGGTCGCTGGCGACGCGAGCGACGGCGCTCGCGTGAACGCCGCATGCGACGACGTGCACATCGGATGAAACGAAGATGCGATCGAGCCGTGCGACCGGGCGCCGACTATGAAAGCTGGGACCAAGCGGGGCGGACGAAAAGCCGTGCGCGAAGCCGCGCAATCCGCCGTTCGCGCGCCATTCGTTCAGGTCGCCCATCATCACCGTGGGCATCGCGGCACCATTCGCGCAGTGTCGGACGATCGCGTGCGACTGCATCGTGCGACGAAGCCCCGAAAGATCGAGGTGCATGCCGACCACACGCAGCACAAGCGCGCCGATCGAAAGGTCGGCGGCAATCGCACCGCGCGGTTCGAGCGTCGGCAAGTCGATGCGCACGTTTGCCACAACGGCGATGCCACGGCGCGCGAACAGCGCGTTGCCGTGCCAACCCAGGCTGTGCGGGCGTTCGGCGATCGTGACGGGAACATAGTCGGTTGCCGAGGCAATCAGCGCGGGCGGGATTACCGCTGCGCGCGCGCCAAAACGCCGGTCGACTTCCTGCAGCGCGACGACGTCGGCGTCGATTTCGTTCAAAA
>JAYTAR010000502.1:0-6246 GCA_043737455.1 Sphingomonadales bacterium
GAGGAGACCAAGAACCCGCAACGCAACATGCCGATCGGGCTGATCGGCAGCTTGGCCATCTGCACGGTCTTTTACCTGCTGGTCGCGGCGGGCGTCATCGGCAGCGTCGGCGCGCAGCCCGTACTCGACGCAAGTGGTGCGGCGCTCGCGCCGGGCAGCAAGGCGCTTGCCGATGCCTGCGCCGCGATCGCCGATCAGAAGGTCGTGTGTTCGAAGGAAGCGCTGGCGTGGACGCTGCGCGAGATCGGCTGGCCGCAGATCGGCAATCTTATCGGACTGGCGGCTGGCCTCGCGCTGCCGTCGGTCATCCTGATGATGATGTTCGGGCAGACGCGCATCTTCTTCGTCATGAGCCGCGACGGCCTGTTGCCGGCGATGTTCTCGAAGATTCATCCGCGCTACAACACGCCCTACGTGATCACGATCCTGACCGGCATCGCGGTCGCGCTGTTCGCGGCGTTCTTCCCGGTCGGAAAACTCGCCGATATCTCGAACTCGGGCACGTTGTTCGCGTTCGCGGCGGTATCGATCGCGGTGCTCGTGCTGCGTCGCACCGATCCCGATCGCAGGCGCCCGTTCCGTACGCCGCTGATCATGATCACCGCGCCGGTCGCGATTCTGGGCTGCGTCTATCTGTTCTTCAGCCTGTCGTGGGAGACGATCCGGCTGTTCCTGATCTGGGCGGCGATCGGCCTCGTCGTCTATTTCGCTTATAGCCGTGGCCGCAGCCATGTCGGGCAAGGGCTCGACGAGGTGCACGAAAGCGACGCGGGCATCCCGCCGATACCCGTGCCGCCGTTGCCCGGTGCGCCGACACCCGGACGTGAGCAGGCCTAGCCGGACCGCGTCGGGTCGCTAGCGTTGGGTCGCTAACCGAGCCGCGCCGCCACCAGCGCGCGCAGGTCCGCTTCGGGACGCGGGCCGTAATGCGCGATGACTTCGGCGGCGCACACCGCACCCATCGTCAGGCTGTCGTGCAGCGAGCGCCCTTCGGCTTGACCCGCAAGAAACCCGGCAGCGAACAGGTCGCCCGCGCCAGTGGTATCGACGACGGCGGCGACCGGCTCGGCGGCGACGCGTGCGTGCTCGCCATCGGCATGCGCCTCGGCACCGTTCGCGCCGTGCGTGACGACAAGCGTGGGCACCTTGGCCGCCAGCGCGGTGACCGCGCTCGCGACGTCGTCGGTGCCCATCAGCGCGTGAACCTCGCTATCGTTCGCGAACAGGATGTCGATCAGCCCATCGTCGATCAGCGTGCGGAAATCGTCGCCGTGGCGCGCGATGCAGAATGCGTCGGACAGCGTAAACGCGACCTTGCGCCCCGCGGCGCGGGCAATGTCGATCGCGGCGCGCATCGCGGCGCGCGGTTCCTGTGGGTCCCACAGATACCCCTCGAGATACAGGATCGCGCTGGCCGCGATCAGCTCGGCATCGATCGCGGCGGCGGGCAGGAATTGCGACGCGCCCAGGAACGTATTCATCGTGCGCTGCCCGTCGGGCGTGACGACGATCAGGCAGCGTGCGGTCGGCGGCTCGGGCGGGCGTACCGCGGTCGTGAAGTCGATGCCGAGCGTGCGGATATCGTGTGCGAACACCTCGCCCAACTGATCGTCGGCGACCTGGCCGATGAAGCCGCAGCGGTGGCCGAGCGCGGCGAGCCCGGCGATCGTGTTCGCCGCCGAGCCGCCGCTCACTTCGCGCGCCGGTCCCATACGGCTGTAGAGTTCGCCGGCGCGCGCGGCGTCGATCAGCTGCATCGACCCGCGCGACAGGCCCTCGCGGACGAGAAACGCCTCGTCGGCGGCGGCGATGACGTCGACGATGGCATTGCCGATCGCGGTTACGGCGTAGGTAGCGGTCATGCAGGATCCCCTTGGTTTGCGCACTGCTTTACTTCGGCCGCGCAAATGCGAAAGGGCGTGCATGGTCAGTCGTCTATGTTCGCTCGTCCTGCTCGCTTCGCTGTCGGCTTGCGCGACCGGGCCGCGGGTCGTGCCGCCCCCCGCAGTCAGCATCGCGCGAAGCCCGCCGATGGCACCCACCGGCCTCGAACGCGTGCTCGGCCAGCCGTCGCGCGCGCTGGTCGCATTGTTCGGCGATGCCGATCAGGATGTGCGCGAAGCCGAAGGCGCGCGGCGGCTGCAGTTCGTCGGGCCGATCTGCATCCTCGACGCCTATCTCTATCCGCCCAAGTCGAGCGGCGGCGACGCGACCGTCAGCTATGTCGATGCGCGCCAACCCAACGGCCGCGACATCGACCGCGCCAGCTGCGTTGCCGCACTCACCCGGCGCAAAGAAGCGCGTTAAGCGGTGAAACGCGCGGTTTTGCGTGCGTTCACTTCACACACTTCGCAGGGTGCGCGACCATTGCTGCTCGGGGCGGATTGCAGGCGATCCGGCTGGATGATTCGACGAAGTGAAAGAGCGGCAGGGCGCGCTGCGTCGGCAAGGCTGCCCGAGTGGGGGTATGTAGGACAGACGATGTGGAGGCGAGCAGGTTCACCATGCTGCATTGCACTCGCCCGACATCATTGTAGGCAGCGCCCGCTTTTAATACGACGCAGCTGAATGAGAGCATGCGTGAGAAGATGAAAAAGTCGGGGAAGGGCCAATTTGGCGTTTGTAAGCTGACTGGAACTTCGGGATTTTTTGTCAAGTCGCACCTGATCCCGCGAGCGCTCACATTACCAAGAGAGGGCGGTGAGCCGTTTGCCCAATTGGGTCTCAGACAGCGGCCATCACGCCGCCGTGACAGCTGGTACGATACCGAACTTGTAACGCAGGCTGGCGAGGATATTCTTACCGGGTACGACACGTTCGCTATCCAAGAGCTCCGACGGCTAAAGCTGGTCTGGCAATCTTGGGGACCTATGCTGGCGCTTTGTACCGCGGACTGGAAGCCGTTTTCCGGTACGCCAAACGGCATCCGACGCATTAAGTTTTCCGATCCGGGAAGAATGCGTCTCTTTTTTCTAAGCCTGCTGTGGAGAGCAGTTGCATCTCAGCGCATCGAGTTCGCCGACGTGCAGCTCCGCGCCTCAGACGCTCGCAGGCTTCGCGCAGCGATTCGGGATGGAGGAAGCGATCTTCCCTTCGAATTTTTCCCAATCACTCTGACTCAGATTTCGACGCGCGGCCCTTCGCATAACCTTGCCCCAATTTCTCAGATCAAAGCGCCAGTCACGGTCGAGGGCTACACAAGCAAGGCTTTGCCGATCTTCCGTTTCTACTTCGACGGCCTGGCGGTACATATACATTCTGCCGCCGACGAAATGGCTGTGAACGGCTTGTGGCCGATGCTTGTCGGCTCTGCAGAAGGGACAACCCTTTCTACGGTGACGTGGGAAGCGTCGTTGCAGGCGCTGAACATCGCCAATTTGATTGCTAATTCAGAACAAGAGTTTCCCGGCGGTATCGCGAGTGCAGAAGGTCGGAGCACGCAAAGAAGTTAACGAAGCTAGTCTCTCAAGTAGACTAGATCACCTTAGAGTTAGGCAATCCGGTCATTGGATTGTCCTCTAACGACACATTGAGCGACTCGCTCACGACCGGTTGCAGAATTCCGTTTGCGTCGGGCTTCGCGACTCTGACACTACCGGCACGCAGGGTGCCCTGCGGCGCATACGTGAGTTCAAATATCAGGATCTCTTCCTCGCCGTCCTGGTCCAGGTCAGCGCGAAAAAGTTCGCTTAGCGCCAAGGCAAGGCCCTTGCGCGGCTCAATCGCAACATGCCACTCGTGCTGTTGTGCAACATCACACGCTCCTTCTCGAATTAAGTCGGCGATCGTCTGTCACCGCCTGAACAGCTGACCATCTTCCATCTCGTCGTAATCTATCCACACTTGACGGACCCACGCGGAAGACCAGCGATCAAGGTCGCGACAGGTCACCCGGGGATAGCGCAGCGCCGATGCCGGCGCGAACTTTGCATGTTCGAGCGCCGCGAGCATCCCGCAATTCCGGTCCGCCATCCCATAGCAATTCATGTCAAACTGGGAGAGAGGCCAGTATCCCTTCTCCTGCGCGGCGAGAAACTCCACGCAGTTGGTGCAGGCGATCTCTCTGCCTGCGTCGTCTTGCAGGACGACGGTGTCAATGCTGCCGCCGCCAAGCGCGAACGGCTTGATCATCAACGCGCTCGCCAGCCCAGCGTTGAGTAAGGTGACGGCCTCGGCACCGGCAAGTTCGGGGGAGTGGCGCAGCCGCGTCAATCCCTCCTGCTGACGGTGAACGTCGATCACATCTTCAACATCAAGGGAATTGCGCTCCGCCTGCACTTTAAGTTGTAAATAAGCGGTAAGTATTTTGCGATCTTCGATCGAAGCGGCCAGCCGTTCCTCGACAGCGCCCCGATGCTGCTCGGCGATATCAAGGAAGTGGATTAGGACGCTATTGGCCCGGACCTGGGCACTTTTAATTCCGTTTTGGAAGCGCTTGGTTGGAACAAGATTACCTAAGCCGTTCAGATCGAATTCGTTGAGGATCACTTTCTCGCGCATTAGTCGGGTTATTTCTTCCGGTGAGATGGTGATTGGCACCACGTGATCGATATCGAGGTCACTGAAGGCAATGAGATCACCGGTGTAAGGGCAGCGTCTTTTATGTGCTTCCCAAATCGCCGCACGCAATTCGGTGGAGAGTTGCTTGCGCTTGGTGCTGTGAAATTGATATTCTTCCAGATGATCCATCTCAGTAAGATGAAGCGTCGACCATCGTTTCGCCAGTGGCGCGCTATCCAACATCGGTTATCTCGTGGAGCGCGCGCATGCCGGGCGTCGCAGTTTATTGTTTCTTAAGCCAACCGGCGGCTAGCAGCCGCTTTCCGCCGCTAGCTGTCACTTGAACGAATGTCGGTGATCGACTGTCACCCAACCTCCCGCACCGCCCACTCGGCCGCCTCGCTCACCACCGCGTCCGCATCGCCCGTCAGCATCCGCAGCCTTGGTACCAGCGTCGCATCGTTGCTGTTGCCGGCCGCGATGCAGGCGTTGCGCACCAGCCGATCGCGCCCGATGCGTTTGATCGGCGACCCGGCGAACACCTGGCGAAAGGCGGCATCGTCGAGCGCGAGAAGGTCGGCGAGCGCGGGCGCGGCCAGCTCGGCACGGGGTGCGAACGCCTTGTTCGCCTGCGCCGCATGCGCGAAGCGGTTCCAGGGGCAGGCCGCGAGGCAGTCGTCGCAGCCATAGACGCGGTTGCCGATCGCGCGGCGGAACTCGACCGGGATCGGGCCTTTATGCTCGATCGTCAGATACGAGATGCAGCGCCGCGCATCGAGCCGATAAGGCGCGGGAAAGGCATCGGTCGGGCAGGCGCGCTGGCAAGCGTCGCAACTGCCGCAGCGGTCGACATGCGGCGCGTCGGGTGCAAGGTCGAGCGTGGTCATCAGGCAACCGAGGAACAGCCAGCTGCCGTGCGTGCGGCTGACCAGATTGGTGTGCTTGCCCTGCCAGCCGATCCCCGCCGCCTGCCCCAGCGGCTTTTCCATCACCGGTGCTGTATCGACGAACACTTTGACGCCTCCCCCGCCCTCGCCGACCAACCAGCGCGCGAGCGTCTTGAGCGCGCGCTTCACGACGTCGTGATAATCGGCGCCCTGGGCATAGGTCGACACGCGCGCGTGGCTGGTCGCGCCGGCTAGCGCGCGCGGATCGGTTGCGGGGGCATAGCTCATGCCCAGCGCCACGACGCTGCGCGCTTGCGGCCATAAGCTTTGCGGTGCTGCGCGTTCGGCGGCGCGTGTCGCCATCCACTCCATCGTGCCATGGTGACCCGCCGCAAGCCATTCGCCGAGTTCGGCGCGTCCGTCGACCGCTCGGGCTTCGGCGATACCGACGCTGACAAATCCGACGCGTCGCGCCTCTTCCTTTAGCGCTTTGGTCAGGGATAGGTCATAGGGCACAGCGACACGTCTAACGCGACAGCCGGGGCAGCGCATCCACCGATGACACAGATCAACGCGATCGAGGCGACCGGCCTGGTCAAGACTTTCGGGACCACGCGCGCGGTCGACGGCATCGACCTCGCGGTGCCGGCGGGCAGCATCTTTGGCGTGCTCGGTCCCAACGGCGCGGGCAAGACGACGACGCTGCGCATGCTGCTCGGCATCATCGATCCCGATGCCGGGCATCGGCACGTGCTTGGCCACACCCGTCCGCTCGATGCCGCTACGCAAGTGGGATATCTGCCCGAGGAACGCGGCCTCTACCCCTCGATGACCGCGCGTGAGGCGATCGCGTTCATGG
>JAYTAR010000503.1:0-15228 GCA_043737455.1 Sphingomonadales bacterium
CGTCGGCCGTATCGCGCGCCTTCACCCCCGGGGCGAGCGTCGCGCCCGAAAAGCGCGCGCATATCCTTCGTGCAGCCCGCGAGCTTGGTTATCGCCCGAACGTGATGGCCCGCGCCGTCGTCACCCGGCGCTCGAACGTTGTTGGGTTGATCCTGTTCAACGAGACCAACCGCCACCACCCCGGTGTGTTGCTAGCGTTGTCGCAGGCGTTCTCGACGATCGGCGTCCGCGTCATGCTGTTCCTGCTTGAAGGCATCGAAGAAATCGGGGCAGTAACCGACCATATCCTGTCATACCAGCTTGATGGCGTCATCGCCGCTGCTCCGATACCGCGAGAACATCTCGAACATCTCGCGGCAGCACGCGTGCCACTGCTGTTCTACAACCGACCGGGCGAGGACGGCGTGGCCTCGGTCAGCTGCGACCATCATGCTTCCGGGGTATCGATCGCGCGGCACGTGCTCGCAGCCGGTGGCCGACGGATCGCGTTGATTCGGTCCTACGCCGAAGCCTTCGTCGGCAACGAGCGGATGCGCGGGGTCGAGGAAGAGCTCGCACGGAGCGGCGCGCACGTCGTTGCCGAATATCGCGGCGATTTCGATTATGATCGCGGTGTCGCCGCCGTCGTCGACTGGGCAGCGCGTGGCATCGACGATTACGACACGATCATCGCGGCCAACGACATGATGGCGATCGGTGCCAAGGACGCGCTGATCCACAAGCTCGGCAAGCGCGTGCCCGAGGATGTCGCAGTCGCCGGATTCGACGGGGTCGAAGCGTCGCGCTGGCTCAGCCATGACATCGCCTCGGTCGATCAGCCGATCGAACATATGGCCAAGGCGGCGGTCGAGATGATGGCGCTGCGCATCGAGAACGAGCATCTGCCTGCCGAGCGGCGACTGTTCCCCGGGCGATTGCAACGGGGGTCGTCGGTCGCAAACTGAGTCTCGGTCGACTGGCAGGCTACTGACCCGCTGCCATCGAGCAACCGCCGAGCCAGTTTAATGCATTGACCCCGCATCAGCACGCCTTAGTCTTCTTGACCGAACGGTCGAAAAGGACATTGGAGATGCTGAGTGCGGCAGAACGCGAGGCTTGGGATCGCGACGGCTACTTCATTCGGCGCGGCGCGGCCGCGCCCGCGGTCGGGCTGGCGATGGCCGATGAATTGATCGCGCTGATCCGCGCTGACCCGCCAAGCACACATCCGGGCGAAAAGGCCTATATCATCGACGGCGCGCTGTTGGTGCAGCCCGAAGCCAAGACACCCGACCATCCCAAGAACCCTGAGGATTTCGTCGCAAAGCTGTTCAACGCTCATCTTGTAGGCACCACGCGTAGCTTCGCGCACTCGGCCGTAGCGGCCGATATCGTCACCGAGCTGCTGGGGCCCGATATCGACGTCTTTCAAACGCAGTTCATCCTAAAAAATCCCGGTGCCTGGGGCCAGCCGTGGCATCAGGACAGCTATTATTTCCGGTTCGACCAACAGCCCCAAGTCGGCCTTTGGCTCGCGATCTCGGAGGCGACGCTGGAGAATGGGTGCCTGTCGGTCCTGCCGGGTTCTCACAAGCTGCCGATCCAATCGCACGATCCCGACGACCGACCCGGCGCAAACCAGGGCTATACCGTCGTGCGCGGCCTCGACGAAAGCCGCGCAGTGCCGGTGCTGATGGAGCCGGGTGATCTGCTCGTCTTTCACAGCTTTCTGCTCCACCGCTCGGTCGACAATCTGGGCCGTGGGCGGCGCGCGGCGATGGTGTATCATTATGGTCGCGCCGGGACGCTGAACAACGCGCCTCCCGAGATACGCGCGATGCAGGACCGCGTGACCCGGTGGCAGGCAGTGCGAAGAGCCGATGACCTGAACGGTCGAGGCGGCTAGTCGTCCTCCATGGCCAGCCAACCGATCGCCCCGATGACTCCGCGTATCGCCAATGTCCGCGGACGGCGCGCGAATGCGGCAGTGATCGAAGCAGCGACCCAGCTCTTTGCCGAGCGCGGTTACATGGGCACGTCGATCGCCGATATCGCCGCTGCCTCGGGGGTCGCCAAGCCCAGCGTGCTTTACCATTATCCTGATAAGGACAGTCTGTGGAAGGCGGTGGTCGCCGCTCTGTGGACCGATGTCGATGCGTTCTTCGATACGCATTTTAGCCGGAACCAACCTCCAACGCGCGCGCGGCTGACGCTCCTTCTCGACCTGTTCGTGCAGGCGGCGCTGCGCTGGCCCGCCTATGTTCGCATCCCGTTCATCGAGGGCGCCTCGCCGTCCTGGCGCTCGGACTGGCTCGTCGATCAATATTTCGGGCGCCACGTGCTGGCGACGGACAGGCTGGTTCGCGCGCTGCAAGCCTCGGGCGAGATCGGGCCGGGCGACCCGGCGCATTTCCAGGCCTTGTTGTCGTCGACGGTCAACGTCTTTGTGGCGCAAGGGGCAATGTGGGACCGCGCTTATGGCCGGACGCTTGATGGAGACGCCTCGCTCCACGCATCCGTTGCGCTCGCGCTCGAACGGGTCTTCGCCTAAGTTTCTGGCCTATCGGTCAGAAAGCTGGACACGCTTCGCGGAAATCGGTTAGCGTGCCTTCGCGACCGTATCGGCGGCGCGTTTCGGGGAGGAAGATGATGCGGCACACGCTTTACATGACCACTGCCATGCTCGCACTCGGTGCGACGAGCGCTGCACATGCCCAGGCCCCGGCGACAACGCCCGCCGCCGCTGGGGACGAGATCGTCGTCACCGCGCAAAAGCGTGAGGAGCGGCTGCGCGACGTCCCGCTCGCGGTCAGCGCGATCAGCGGCGCGGGCCTCCTGGCACAGCAGGTCACGACCGCGACCGACCTGCGGCTGATCTCGCCGAGCCTCAATTTCACCCCGTCGGCGAACGCACGCGGCGAGGGGTTTGCGATCCGCGGCGTCGGCACCGCGATTTTTTCCGATACGGTCGAACAAAGCGTCGGCGTCGTCGTCGATGGTGTCGTGCTTGGTCGTTCGGGGCAGGCCAGCGGTGATCTGCTCGACCTTGAGCGCGTCGAGGTGCTGCGCGGACCGCAGGGGCTGTTGTTCGGCAAGAACGCCAGCGCGGGCGTCATTTCGATCACGACGCGGCGGCCGCAATTGGGCGCGACGACGCTCGACCTTAACGGCTCTTTTGCCACGCTCAACGAGATTAAGGCGTCGGCGGTCGTGAACGTGCCGCTGGGAACGACCGCCGCGCTTCGCGTCGCGGGTGGGCATCAGAGCGCCGATGGGACCATCTACAACCGCCAGCTGCGCACCGACGTGAACAATCGCAACGAACAGAATGTGCGCGGCAAATTGTTGTGGGAGCCCAATTCGGAATTGTCGATCGTCCTGTCGGGCGACTGGCAGCAACGGCGGTCGCGCTGCTGCAGCTGGACCGGCCGGTCGGCACCGGCGGGAACCGCCTTTGGTGCACAGAATGCCGCCGTCGGCATCGTCCCTTCGGTCGGCAACCGTGAGATCGCGGCGGGAGTGCCGTTCTTTCAGAACGTCGATGCATGGGGGGTATCGGGCCAGGTCGACTATGACTTCGGATTTGCGACGTTGACCTCGATCACCGCATATCGGCGGTGGAAGAACGCAGACAACAACGACCCCGATTTGCTGCCGGTCAACATCCTCGACGTCAACAACGGCGTATCGCGGTTGAACCAGTTTTCGCAGGAGCTGCGGCTGACGTCGCCATCGGGACCGATCGAGTGGGTCGCTGGATTATTTTATTACAATCAAAAAAATAGAACGGTCAGCAACCAGACGGGGACCGTCGGCATCGTTGCTCTTCCGTCCTTACTTGGCACCATACTCGCAACCGATACCAAAAACGTCAGTAAGGCAGCCTTTGGTCAGATCACCGTGCGCCCGATCGCGGGCTTGAAGCTGATTGCAGGTGCGCGTTACACCGACGAAAAGATCGATCTCACGCTGCAGCAATCCCAAGCGCCGGGCACGACCGCGTCGATCCCCGGTCGGTTTTTGGGAACGATCAACGGCCGCACGGGCGCGACCAACCTGTCGTATCGCCTGACCGCGCAAGTCGACGTGACGCCGACCTTCATGGTTTACGGAACCTATGCGCGCGGGTTCAAGGGACCGGGCATCAACACGCTCGGCGTGACGACATCGGTGACCGAGGTCGTCCAGCCCGAGATACCGACCACTTACGAGGTCGGCGCGCGTGGCGCCTGGCTCAACAACCGCGTTACGTTCGCGATTGCTGCGTATCATACCGATTACTCCAACTTCCAGGCGCAGGTCTTCGACCAGGGCGTTATCCCAGGCCGTTTCCGTGTCACCAATGCAGGCAAATTGAAGACGCGTGGGATCGAGGTCGAGCTGGGCGTGCGCCCCGTCACCGGGCTCTCACTCTCGTTCAACGCGCATGCGCTCGACGCGGTGTATTCCGATTTTCAGAACATTGCCTGCTACACCGGTCAGACGATCCTGCCGTTCGGCACGGTACGCACCGCTAACAACCAGTGCATCCGGACGACCGCCGCAGCGGGCGCGACCGCGACGACCAACGGCACCGGTAACCGGCTGACCAATGCCCCCGCACTCACCTTTTCGCTGTTCGGGCGCTACGAAAAGCCGATCGGCGACCTGACCGCGTTCGTGCAGGGCAGTTTCCAATACCGCGACAAGGTCAGCTTCTCGGCGGCGGGCGATCCCAATCTGGTCGAGAACGACTATGGGCTCGTCAACGGGAGTATCGGCATCGGGCGCAGCGATGGGCGCTGGACCGCGACGGTGTTCGTCAAGAACTTGTTCGACAAATTCTACGCGACCAACATCATCAGCCAGCCGGTGCTCAACGCGCCGGGGGTCTATTCGCAGTTCTTCACGCCCGATTCGCGGCGGCTGGTCGGCGTGTCGCTCGGGCTGAAGCTCGGCCAGTGAGCGTGCTGGTCGCGCTCGCACTGACGGCGGGAGCGATCGACCCCGCCGCGCTGCGCGTCGCGGCCACCACCGATCCGCGATATCAGTCGTACAATGTCGAGATGGTCGAAGTGACCGGCGGGCGCTTCTGGAAGCCGTATCGCGAAGGCCCGCCCAAGGACGCCGCCGACCGTTACAGCTACCGTCCGCCGCTCGATCTCGCCAATGCGCGACTGGTCAAACTCGCGACCGCGCTCGGGCCTGCCTACATGCGCGTATCGGGGACCTGGGCAAGCGCCACTTATGTGGCCGTGCGCGACGGCGACGCGGTTCCGACCGGCTTCACGACGCTACTGACCCCGACGCAGTGGCGAGGACTTGCCGCCTTTGCCAAAGCGACGCGCGCAGAAGTGGTGTTGTCGGCCCCGACCAGTCCCGGCACGCGCGATGCGAACGGGGTCTGGCAACCCGCGCAGCTCGAGCGGCTGCTGCGCCAGTCGCAGGCCTTTGGCATTCGCGTCGCGGGCGTCGCGTTCATGAACGAGCCCAATCTGATCGGCCTGACCGGTGCGCCGGCGAATTATACCGTCGCCGATTACGCGCGCGACTATGCGATTTTCGCCAAGGCCGTGCGTCGCATCGCGCCGGGCGCGCGACTGCTCGGCCCCGGCGCGGTCGGCGGCGCATCGCTGGGCCCGATCGCGTCGCTGGGCGGGGTGAAGACTTTGCCCGCGCCCGAGCTGATCGCCGCGTCGAAGCCCGCGGTCGATGTCTATACCTACCATCACTATGGCGCGGTATCGCAGCGCTGCGCGACGAGCGGCCCGTTGTCGACCACGATCGCCGACGCGCGCAGCCCGGCATGGCTCGCGCGCACCGACGAGACCTTGCGCTATCATGCGGGGCTGCGCGACGCGCATGCCACGCGCGCGCCGATCTGGGTGACCGAGACCGCACAGGCGGCGTGCGGCGGCGCGCCCTGGGCGGCGACCTTTGTCGACACGCCGCGCTACGTCGATCAGCTCGGGCGGCTGGCGCGGGGCGGCGTAGCGGCGGTGTTCCACAATACGCTGGCGGCAAGCGACTATGCGTTGCTCGACGAACGTGATTTTGCGCCGCGTCCGAATTACTGGGCGGCGCTGTTTTGGTCGCGGTGGATGGGGACCAAAGTGCTCGATGTGCCGAGCGCGATCCCGACGCTGCGCACCTACGCGCATTGCCTGAAGGGCAGCCGCGGCGGCGTTGCCTTGGTCGCGATCAACCTGGGCACGACTGCCGCGACGATCGAGTTCAAGGGACGCGGGCAAAGCTATGCGATGGCGGGCGCGAACGAGGATCGCGACGTCGCGCTCAACAATGCCATCCTCGCGCTCGGGCCCGGCGACAGCTTGCCGTTGGCCCCGGGTATCGACGCCGATGGGCGAGCGACCGTCGCGCCTGCGGGTGTCACGTTCGTCGTGCTGCCACAGGCCGCGAACCCGCAGTGTCGCTGACGCGGCGTGCTCTGCTGGCGGGAGCGGGGGCGGCCGTCGCCTCGACGTCTATCGCAGCCGTCCGCGCCAAGCGCCCCCCCAACATCGTCTTGATCGTCGCCGACGACCTCGGCTGGGGCGATCTCGGCTGCATGGGGTCGTCGCTTATCAAGACGCCGCACATCGATGCGCTTGCGCGCCGCGGCGTGCGCATGACCGATTTCTACGCCTCGGCGAACGTCTGCACGCCGTCGCGCGCGGGCATGCTGACCGGGCGCTATCCGATTCGCACCGGCCTTGCGCATCAGGTGATCACGGTGAAGGACCGCAAGGGGCTGCCGCTCGACGAAGTCACCATCCCCGAGCTGCTCCGGCCCGCATATGCGACGATGCTGTGCGGCAAATGGCACCTCGGCCATGTCGCGCCATCATGGCCGCCGATGGTCCACGGCTTCGACGCGTTCGCGGGCATTCCCTATTCGAACGACATGCGCCCGCTGGCGTTCTGGCGCAGCCGTCCGGATGGCAGCCTGGTGGAGGAGGCGGCAGTGCAGGAAGCATTGACCGCACAATTCTTCGACGCCGGGATCGACTTCGTCCGCGCCAATGCCGCGCGTCCATTCTTCCTGATGGTGACGCCCAGTGCGCCGCACATCCCGCTACGCCCGGCCGACGCGTATAAGGGCCGTTCGGCGGCGTCTGCTTATGGCGATGTCGTCGAAGAACTCGATGCGCATGTCGGGCGGCTGGTCGCGGCGATCGGCGCGGCGGGGCTGGCGCGCGAGACTTTGATCCTGTTCACCAGCGACAACGGTCCCTGGTTCGAGGGATCGACCGGCCCGCATCAGGGACGCAAAGGAGGCGCGGGCTGGGACGGGGGCTATCTGGTGCCGATGATCGCGCACTGGCCGGGCAATTTGCGACCGCGCGTCAGCGGTGCGATCGGCATGAACATCGACCTGCTGCCGACGATCGCGCGGGTGGCGGGCGTGCCGCTCCCCGCCGGGCTCGAGATCGATGGGCGCGACCTGGGCCCGGTGTGGCGCGACGGTGCCCCGAGCCCGCACGACCAGCTGATCCTGTTCGACAACGAACGCGTCGCCGCGCTGCGCACACCCGACTGGAAATACGTCGTGCGCAGTTATTACCGCGGCTATAATCTGCCGCTGGGCGCGCTCGGTATGCCGTTGCTGTTCGACATAAAGCGCGACCCCGGCGAGACGATCAATCAGGCTGCGCGCGTTCCCGACGTCGCGCGCGACATGGCCGGTCGCTTCGCCGCGGCCCGCGATCTGTTCGAACCGATAGGCAAGTCGCAGATTGCCGACACGATTCCGTCGGCAAGCTGATGACCCCTGAAATCATCGCGCCTTCGAAGGCGGGCCTTGCTGGGGTAGCCGCGATACGCGCGATGCTCAGCCTTAACCCCGATGATGCCGACACCGACCTTGCGACGCGGCGCGCGCGGCTGGCGGCGTTCGCGGCGGCGGCACCCGCGCCTACCGAGCCTGTCGTCGAGGCACGGATCGGCGGCGTCCGCGTGCTGCGCATTGCTCCGGCGGGTGCGGGGGCGGGGGCAGGGACGCGGGGACGGATCGTCTATCTGCACGGCGGTGCCTATGTGCTCGGCTCGGCGGACACGCACGCCCGCCTCGCCGCCGCTTTTGCGCATGCGAGCGGGGCGGAGGTGATCGCGGTCGATTACCGGCTCGCGCCCGAACATCCCTATCCCGCCGCCGTCGACGATGCGGTCGCGGTGTGGTCGGCGCTCGCGGGTGATGATGTGCCGACCGCGCTGATCGGCGACTCGGCGGGGGGCGGTCTCGTGCTCGCGACTGCGCTGCGGCTGCGCGATACGGGGGCCGTGAAACCGGTCGCGCTGGCGATGACCTCGCCATGGGTCGATCTGACGGTCTCGGCGGCGAGCCTAACCGAGCGCGCCGACGAGGAGGTGATGCTGTCGCAAGCCGGTCTCGCGCTCGACGCGAGCCGCTATCGTGGTGCGCTGCCCGCCGCCGATCCGCGCGTGTCGCCGCTGTTCGCCGATCTCGCAGGGCTGCCGCCGGTGTTCGTGCAGGTGGGGAGCGCCGAAATCCTGTTCGACGACGCGATGTCGCTCGCCACGCGTCTGGGCGAGGCGGGCGTGGCGGTGCGGCTCCAGGTCTGGGAGGGGATGGCGCATGCCTGGGCGGCATACGGCGATGCCGTCCCCGAAGCGGCGGCGTCGGTCGCGGCGCTCGGTGATTTCGTGCGCGAAAGGCTGGCGGCGTGAGCACGGGCAAGCTGCCGCTCGCGACCAAGCTCGGCTTCGGCGCGGGCGACATCGCCAATAATCTCTTCTTCACGACCGCCAGCCTGTACCTGCTCTATTATTATACCGAAGTGCTCGGGCTCAGCCCGGCGGTCGGCGGGTGGATCTTTGCGGGTGCGCTCGTCTGGGATGCGATCGCCGATCCGGTGATGGGCTATATCGCGACGCGTACGCGCACGCGCTGGGGGCGCTATCGCCCCTATATCCTCTTCGGATCGGTGCCGCTCGCCGCGTCATGGGTTCTGATGTTCGCGCCGACCGGGCTCGACGGCTGGGCGCTGATACTGTTCGCGCTCGCCGCGCACATGCTGTTTCGTACGGTCTATACCATCGTCAACATGCCCTATCTCTCGCTCAGCGCGGCGATGACGAGCGATAGCCGCGAGCGCGGGACTTTGGCCGCGTACCGCATGATGGGTGCGACCGCCTGCGGGCTATTCGTGGCGTTTTCGACGTTGAAACTGGCCGAGGCGCTCGGCGGCGGCGATGCGATGCGCGGATTCCTGCTGACCGCGATCCTTTACGGCACAGTCGCGACACTGCTGCTTTTCGTCACCTTTGCCACCAGCTTCGAACGTGCCGAAACGCCCGAAACCGACGGTCCGCTTCCCGATCGCCGCGCGATGATCGTGATGCTGCGCGCAAACCGCCCGTTGCAGATCGTGGCGCTCTGGCTGCTCGCCAATTCGATGGCGTCGACTTTGTTCGGCAAGACCTTGCCCTATGTCCTGAAATACGAGCTGCACCGGGCCGATCTGATCGGTCCCGTGCTCGCCTCGCTGACGGCGGCGGCGATGGTCAGCATCCCGTTCTGGGCGGCGGTCGCCAAGCGCAGCTCGAAACGCACGATCACGCTGTGCGGCGCGGCGATGGGCGTCACCGGCTATCTCGCGATCCTGCTCGAGCCGCCGGGCGCCGGGCCGCTGCTGTTCGCAACCGTTGCCTGGCTCGGCTTTGGCGCAGGTGCGGGCTATCTCGCTTTCTGGTCGATGGTCCCCGACACCGTCGAATATGGCCAGTACCGCACCGGCACGCGCGCCGAGGGCGTGGTGTTCGGCACGATCGCCTTTGTGCAAAAGGCAGCGCTTGGCGTTTCGGTCGGGATCCTCGGCGAATTGCTCACCCTGATCGGTTTCGTGCCGAACGCCGTGCAGACGCCCGAAACGCTCGCCAACATGCGCCTGCTGCTGACCCTTGGGCCGATCACAATGCTGCTGCTCGGCATCGCCGCCATCTGGTTCTACGCGATCGACGCGCGGCTGCACGCGCGGCTCGTGCGCGTGCTGCGCCGTCGTCACCCCGGAGATATGCCCGCATGACCGATTTCGCGCCGAAGCCAGGCCTCGACGTCACCGCCACGGTAGAGGCTATCCTTGCCGAGGCGACACTCGCCGAGAAGATCGGCATGATGTCGGGTCGCGGCTTCTTTTCGGATTACCGCGAGGATGGCGGCGTTTGGGGTGCACGCCCGTATCGCGCGGGGTCCGGGATCGATCGGCTGGGTGTGCCACCGCTCTATTTCACCGACGGACCGCGCGGCGTGGCGCGCGGGCAGTCGACCTGCTTTCCGTGCACGATGGCGCGCGGCGCGAGCTTTGATACCGATCTCGAACGGCGCATCGGTGAGGTGATGAGCCTGGAAATCCGCGCACAGGGCTGCACTTTGTCGGGCGCGGTCTGCGTCAACCTGCTGCGCCACCCCGCTTGGGGCCGCGCGCAGGAAACCTATGGCGAGGATCCGCATCACCTCGGCGCGATGGGGGCGGCGCTGGGGCAGGGGCTGCAGACGCACAACGTCATCGCAACCGTCAAGCATTTCGCGCTTAACAGCATGGAGAATGCGCGCTTCACGATCGACGTGACGATCGACGAGCGCGTGCTCCACGAAGTCTATCTGCCCCACTTCAAGACGATCCTCGATGCCGGCGTCGCCAGCGTGATGAGTGCGTATAACAAGGTGAACGGCGAATATTGCGGGCAGGCCCGCGTGTTGCTGACCGACATCTTGCGCGGCGAATGGGGTTTCACCGGCTTCGTCCATTCGGACTGGGTGATGGGGGTTTACAAGCCCTATGGCGCGAGCGCGGGGCTCGACATCGAGAACCCCGAGCCATTGGTGTTCGGCGACAAATTGCTCGCGGCCGTCGACGCCGGGCATGTCGAGCCGCGCGTGATCGACACCGCGTGCCGCCGTATCCTGACGACGCAATACCGCTTCGCCTGCGCCGAGGATCCGCTGCCCGACTATCCGATGACTTTGGTCGCCTGCGACGCGCATGTGGCGCTCGCGCGCGAGGCCGCGGAAAAGTCGGCGGTGTTGCTCGCCAACGATGGCGTGTTGCCCCTCGACGAAGCCAAGATCGGTCGGCTTGCGGTATTGGGGCGGCTGGCGGCCATCGAGAACACCGGCGACAATGGGTCGAGCCGCGTGCGTGCGCCGCACATCGTGACCGCGCTCGCTGGCCTGACCGCGTGGCTGGGGGCCGACCGCATTGTCGTTGGCGACGAAAGCAACCTCGACGCCGCGCGTGCCGCAGCCGCCGGGGCCGATGCCATCGTCGTGGTGGTTGGCAACACTGCAGCCGAAGAGGGCGAGTTCATTCCCGGCGATCTCTCGCTGGGGCAGGAAGGGAGCCTCGTCCCCGACGACGCGCATATTCCGGTCGAGGTGAAGGCCGCGCGGCGACCGCGCCCGAATTCGATCGGTGGCGACCGCAGCGACCTCGACCTGCCGCCCGCCCAGATCGCGCTCGTCGAGGCGGCGGCGGCGAGCGGCAAGCCCGTCATCGTCGTCATCGTCGCGGGATCGGCAGTGATGGTCGAGGGCTGGCATTCCCGCGCGAATGCCATTATCCAGACCTTTTATAGCGGGATGGAGGGGGGTACGGCGCTTGCGCGGCTGCTGTCGGGGGCGGTGGTGCCGTCGGGACGGTTGCCCTTCACCGTGGCGCGCGACGCGGCCGACTATCCCTTCTTCGACCTCAACGCGACCGCGATTACCTATGATCGCTGGCACGGCTATGCCAAGTTCGCGGCACAAGGGCTGACCGCGCGCTACGGCTTCGGACACGGGCTGAGCTACACGACCTTCGCTTATCGCGCGGCGCAGGCGCGGGTGCACGGCGACACGATCCGGGCGACGCTCGCGGTGACGAACCTGGGCATTGTCGCCGCGGAGACTGTCGTGCTCGCGTTCATCGCCCCACCAGCAAGCGGTGTGGAGCGGTGGCCCGAGGCGCTGGCGAGTTTCACGCGCGTCGCGCTCGCCGCAGGTGAGACGCGCGTGGTCGCGCTCGATATCGCGGTCGCGACCCTGCGAACGCGCGATCCGGTCACCCACAAATGGGTGCTGCATCCCGGGCGTTACGGGTTGCGTCTGGGCGACCCGGCGGCGGGGCTCGTGGCCGAGGTGAGCGTCGATTTGTAGCCGCTGACCCACGGCTCGGATCATCAGATCAGCCCGGCCTTGTCGAGCGCTGCGGCAAGTTCGGGACTGATCCCGGCCTCGTCCTTGGGCGTCAGCCGGTTGAGCGCAGTCGCCACGCGCGTTTGCGCCACCTGCAGCGTCTTGTGCCGCACTTGGCGGATCGCATTGGTCCGCCACGACGCGCTTTCGCCGAGCAGCGCCGACCATTTGGCCTCCTCCGCCGCCAGGATCGCCAACGCCAGGCGCAGGCCGTCGCGGCGACCATGGTCATAGGTGTCGGGCATCGGCTCTCCTTTCACAATCTACGATCGGTTCGGTCGGTTAAGGCCGTTGGCGATGACTTTCCAACCGCTGTCGCGCGGGCCGGCCAAACGTGCCAAGGCGTTACCCTTACGCGGCAGCCACTGGTTTGTTCGTCGCGCCCGAGCGACGCGGCACATCTATGGAGAGGCGACATGAAAGCGACTGGCAACACCATCCTGATCACCGGCGGGGGCAGCGGCATCGGCCGCGCGCTGGCGCATCGCTTCGCCGATCGCGGCGACACCGTCATCGTCACCGGCCGCACGCAAAAGTCGCTCGATGAAGCGATTGCGGGCGGGGCGACGATGTCGGCCTACACGCTCGACATCGATGACGCCGCTGCGATCGAACAGTTTGCGCGCGACGTGATCACGCGCCATCCCGCGCTCAACATCCTCGTCAACAATGCCGGGATCATGCGGTCGGAGGATCTGAGCGCGACGCGCGACCTTGGCGATGCCGAGGCGACGATCCTGACCAATCTGCTCGGCCCGATCCGGCTGACCAACGCGCTGACGCCGCATCTGATCGGCGTGCCCGACGCCGCGATCGTCAACGTGACGTCGGGGCTCGCCTTCGTGCCGTTAGTGTCGACGCCGACCTATAGCGCGACCAAGGCGGCGCTCCATTCGTACACGATGTCGCTGCGCGCGCAGTTGCAGGGCCGTGTCGAGGTGATCGAGCTCGTGCCGCCCGCGGTGCAGACCGACCTGACCCCCGGGCAGGCGACCCGCGATAGCGCGCTGCCGCTGGCCGCATTCATCGACGAGGTCATGGCGCTGTTCGCAGAGACACCGACCCCGCCCGAGATCCTGGTCGAGCGCGTCAAGTTTCTCCGCGATGCCGAAGCGCAAGGACGCTTCGACGCGGCGCTCGCGGCGGTAAACGGGCACTGAACGTACTGCGTCGCGTCGCGTCGCGCCGCACCCCATCTCACTCGGCGGCCAACCGCACCAAAGTCGCCACATCGGGCGTCGCGTCGCCCGCGACGATGCGCGTGAAGCGGGCGGCGGCAGCGTCGAGCCCGTCGACGCCCTCGATATGCACCAGGCTGGCGGCGTCGTCGGCGAACGCGGACCAGCGGTCGGCGACCGCCGCCTGGAACGACTTGCCGCCCTGCTCGGCGATCGACGCGGCGACGTGATCGGGCGCGAAGAACATGACGGGGCGGGGCCCTGGCATTGCCGACGCGCCACCGCGGTGCGACCAGTCGGTCAGCCCGACCAGGCACGAATAGGCCAGATCGTCGCCGAGTGCGGTGTGCGCGCGCGCCAGCGTCGCGCCATTCCCCGCGAAATCGACCGCGACCGCGCTGCCCGGTCCGCCAGTCGCAAGCGCATCGATCGCGTCATACGCCAGCACGCGGTCGTACAGCCCGGTCGCGGCGACGAAATCCACATTGGCAGCCGAAGTCAGGCCGATCCGTTCGATCTCGGGCGATGCGGCGCGGGTGACATGCGCGAGCGCGAGCGCGGTCTTCGACGACGCGCTCGTCACCACCAGCCGCGACGCGCCGTACCAGTTTTCGCGCGCGAACATCGCCGCGATCAGGAAACTGGTCATGAACAAGGGCTCGAACACCGCGCGGACGCCCTCGGCAGCTTCACGGCTGCTGCTATCGTCGCTACCACCACCATCCTGGTGCGCGGGATCGGCGGCGATACGGCGATACTGGTTATAGACCGCGGCGCGATCGGCACGGTGCGGTTCGCCGTCGGTGAAGCCGCCCGCCGTCACCGCGATCGGCCGCACGGTCAGATGCGTCGCCATCGGCAGATAGCCATAGACGCGCTCGCCGATCGCCAGCGCTTCGGTCGCGGTTTCGAAGACTGTCGCATAACCCCATGCCGGCACGATGCCCCAATCCTCGGGCGCGGGATCGCCCGTCACCGGAAAGAACGCCCAATAACCGAATGCGTCGCCGATCGCGGCATAGGTGACATTGTTCGCGGTCAGCGCGAAACTGTCGATCCGCAGGCGCACTTCGCCCAGCTCGAGCGGCGCCAGCGCGAGCGGCACGACGCGGCTTTCGCCGATCGCGGCGCGTTTCGTCAGCACTTGTGCGGCCTGTGTCATCATCGCTCCTTGCCCGTTCACAGCCGGTAATAGTCCGCCACGCGGTCGAGCGCGAGGGTAAGCACGAGGCGACCGCTGCGCACCGGCCAGCCGAGCGCGCGTTCGGCAGACGGGAGCGCTTCGCACGCGCACACGATGCGCCACAAGATGTCCGCCAGTCCAGGTCCGGCATGTGCGATGACGGCGTCGAAGCGCGCCTTGGCGGCGAGTTGCGTCATGGTCGGGTCGGACGACGGACCGCCGCGCGACGAACCGACCCGGCTCGCGTCCCAGCGCATCGTCACGCTGGGCGCAATCGCGGCGCGCTCATAATCGCCGCGCAACCGCTCGCCCGCGTCGAACTGACGCTCGCTCACCAGACCGCGTGCATACAGCCAGCCGAGCGGCGATTCGGCGAGGTTGACGGCGACGCTGCGCGCAGGCTTGCGCGCATCGCGCGGTCGCCCGTCGCGCGGCAGCGGTCGTTCGACCAGGATGCGGTTGGTGTCGGGCATTTATGGTTCTCCTATTGGGCTCGTTATTGTTCGGGATGCGGGGGGACGGGTGAGTTAAAGCAAGAAAGCCCACCCCCGACCCCTCCCGCAAGCGGGAGGCGCACCTCACTAATTCCCCTCCCGCTTGCGGGAGGGGCTAGGGGTGGGACCTTCTCAACCAACAACCAATCACCCCCCCACACAGCGGTCACCCAACCCCAACCCCACATCAACACTTGCGCCGGCCCACCACTTGTAGGACAG
>JAYTAR010000504.1:0-2485 GCA_043737455.1 Sphingomonadales bacterium
CTCGCGGTCGAGGCCGCCGCGCGCCGTGTCAACGCGCCCTATCTGATCGACGCGAGCGCGACCCCGCAAGGGCCACGGCCGGCGCATATCAAGGACCGCGTCCGCGCGACCGGCCCGACGGTGCGCCCGGACCTGGGCGTGACGCCTGCCGATCCCACCGCGGGCGAATGGATAATCTGAAATGTATAAATACGACCATTACGACCAGGCGATGGTCGATACGCGCGTTGCCGAGTTTCGCGACCAGGTCGCGCGTCGGTTGGCGGGCGACATCACCGAGGATCAGTTCAAGCCGTTGCGGCTGATGAACGGCCTCTATCTGCAGCTCCACGCCTATATGCTGCGTGTCGCCATCCCTTATGGCACGCTCGACAGCCGCCAGACGCGAATGCTCGCGCATATCGCGCGCACCTACGACCGTGGCTACGGGCATTTCACGACGCGCCAAAACATCCAATATAATTGGATCAAGCTTGCCGAGTGCCCCGACCTGCTCGCCGATCTGGCGTCGGTCGAAATGCATGCGATCCAGACCTCGGGCAATTGCATCCGCAATATCAGTTCGGACCAGTTCGCGGGCGCCGCCGCCGACGAAGTCGTCGATCCCCGCCCCTATGCCGAGCTGTTGCGGCAATGGTCGAGCTTCCACCCCGAATTCAGCTTCCTGCCGCGCAAGTTCAAGATCGCGGTGATTGCGAGCGCGACCGACCGCGCGGCGATGCGGCTCCACGACATCGGCATCGAGTTGGTCGAGGGTACCGACGGCATCGACGCCAAGGTGTTCGTCGGCGGCGGCATGGGGCGCACGCCGATGATCGCGCCGCTGATCGCCACCGTGCCGGTCGCGCGGCTCGTCAGCTATGTCGAGGCTGTCTTGCGCGTCTACAATCGCCACGGACGCCGCGACAACATCTACAAGGCCCGGATCAAGATCCTCGTTCACGAACTTGGTGCGGATAGTTTCCGAAGCGAAGTCGCGGCCGAATGGGCCGCGATGGCGGGGCTCGACCTCGATCCGCCGCAGGCCGAATATGACCGGATCGCAGCGCATTTCGCTCCGCCCGCTTTCCTTTCCGCCCAACCGGCGCGTGCCCAGCAAAGGGAGGACAAAAAGTTCGACGCGTGGCGTGCACAAAACACGCACCCGCACAAGCAGCCGGGTTATGCGATCGTCACGATCAGCCTGAAACCGGTAGGCGGCATCCCAGGCGACGCGTCCGCCGATCAGATCGACCTGATGGCGGATCTCGCCGAGCGCTACAGCTTCGACGAGCTGCGCGTGACGCACAGCCAGAACATCGTGCTACCCAACGTCGCGCAGGCCGACCTGCACGCCGTGTGGCAGGCGCTCGACGCGGCCGGGCTCGGCAGCGCCAACCTCGATCTCGTCAGCGACATCATCGCCTGCCCTGGCCTCGATTATTGCAGCCTTGCCAACGCGCGTTCGATCCCGGTCGCGCAAAAGATCGCGACACGCTTCGCCGACATGGACCGCCAGCGCGACATCGGTGAGCTGAAGATCAAGATTTCGGGCTGCATCAACGCCTGCGGGCATCACCACGCCGGGCACATCGGCATCCTCGGCGTCGATCGCAAAGGCGTCGAGAATTACCAGCTCTCGCTCGGCGGATCGGGCGCGGAGGACGTCGCGCTCGGCAAGATCACCGGCCCCGGCTTCGACGAAGACGGCATCGTCGATGCGGTCGAGCGCGTCACCGATCGGTACCTCGCCGAGCGCACTCAGGGCGAACGTTTCCTCGACACTTATCGCCGCGTCGGCATCGATCCGTTCAAGGAAGCGATTTATGGATGACCGCATCTTGGCTCCGGGCAGCGAGGAGCCTGCGGTCACGCTCGACGCTTTTCTGGGGCAGAGCAATGCGACCGCGGTACGGCTCGAAGCCGATGAGGACGCGCGCGCGCTGATTGCGCACCTCGATCGCGTCCGGCTGATCGAGATCGCCTTCCCCAGTTTTCGCGACGGGCGCGGCTATTCGTCGGCGCGTATCCTGCGTGAGGCCGGCTATGCGGGCGGGCTGCGTGCGCAAGGCGACGTGCTGGTCGACCAGATCGCGTTCATGCGCCGCTGCGGCTTCGACAGCTTCGCGCCCGAGGTGCCGTTCGAAGGCTCGGGGGTCGACTTTCCCTACGCGTATCAGCGCGCGGCCGATGCGGCCGTGCCGGTCTGGAAGCTGCGCGCGGGCTGAAGCTGCGCTGTCCTACTGCCGATCGATGCAGTAAATTTGGCATAGTTTCAGCGGCCGCGCGACGTCGCTTGCTCTTTCAAATCGTCGATTCCTTGCTTGGTGTGACCGTGCGCGTTCGCCCTCTACGACCGTCGAGCAAATGGTCGTCCACCCTGTGAAGTGTGTGAAGTGAACGCACGCAAGACCGTCGTTTACCGCGCTTTGCGAGGTGCGCATCGACGTCAGCGCGGGGCCGATTCCAGGCGCATTCTGCCAAACTCACCCCTTGCTCGGGTAAA
>JAYTAR010000505.1:0-2485 GCA_043737455.1 Sphingomonadales bacterium
GGCGTCCAGTGGCCCGTCGGTCACCGCGAGGCGCGGCAGCATGTCGGCAAGCAGCGCCGCCTGACCAGCCCGCAGTTTGTGACCACTGCTGCGTCCGTATAGGCGGCTTGGCCCGATTACATTTGCTCTGTCGGTGGCGACGCTACCGCTTGCCATCGGCCTCACAGCGCGTCGTTGCGACGCGCCGGTGGCCATCCGGTGATCGTGATCTCACCCGCTCGATCGACCTCGATCAAGCTGTTTGTCGGATCGAACCCCTCGAGCATTTCGGTCACTCCGGCGAACAGTCGAACCTGTTGGTCGGGCCCAACGCTTGGAAGCAGGATGATCAGCCCGGGGTGCAAATCGACTCGTGAATAAAGGCGCACATAGTCCGCACGGTTGTTGGTGACGACAATCCAATCGCCCGCGACGGCGTAAGCGGCAATCGCCGTATCGGGGTCACCAAGCCGATTAAGGTCGCGAACTGACGTTGCCTGATAACCCAGCCCGTGCGCGATATAAGTCAAATCCAAACTCAGGCACTCGTCGAACAGGAAGCGATACTGGATGGTAATTGCTTTGAGCCCATTCGACGATCGCCTCGATCGATCCAATCGGAATCCATGGATAATGCCGAAAAATCTCGATGTTCGACAGGCCTTCATTGATACATGCTAGAATCGTCGTGGCTGGCACGCGCGTGCCATCGATGCACGGTTCGCCACCCATGATGTGCGGCTTGCTCGTGATCATCACCTTTGGAAAGGCTGCGATGCGCTCTTCGTATCCCATCGTGTTTTATTAGGCTCCCTTGCGCTGCGATACTAGCTTGCCCTTCGAGCGGCTCGAGCTTTCACAATCCGACTTCGAGGCTGTGCGCGAACGGCCGTCGGCGAATGCAGTGCCTTGATCAAATGCGCCCCTGGGCGTGATAGCGAGCAGCACCGCGGTCGATCAGTCGGCCCAATTCTTCAAAGAGGTCCGCATCGGGCTTCTTGAAGTTGAAACAGGACTTGCCCTGCATGCGCTGCTTGAGCGCATCGCTGACATCGCCTAGCAGCTCGGGATCGGTATAGACGGGATAGACGTGCGCCGAAACATAGGAGTTCTTGATCTGCACCGCGCCGAACCAGGTGCGATAATTGTCCTTCGCGCGCACCTCGTGTGTCCCGAGCGAATATTCGATCGGCGTGTCGACAAGCAGCACGCACGACGGCTCGTGCCGAGCGTGAAGCGAACGCAGCGCAGCGAAGATCGACTCGAAATCGTTCATCGACCGAGTGGACTGCTCAACCGCATATAACGCAAGCTGCTAAGCCAGTTCCGCCTGCAACCGCTCGACCAAGTCGGTCTTTTCCCATGGAAAGAAGTCGCCGTCGGCACTGCGTCCGAAATGCCCATAAGCGGCGGTTGGCTGGTAGATCGGCTTGTTGAGGCTGAGGTGCGTACGGATGCCGCGCGGCGTCAGGTCGACCAGCCTGGGCAACACCGCCTCGATCGCGTCGGCATCGACGGTGCCCGTGCCATGCGTGTCGACGTACAGCGACAGCGGCTTCGACACGCCGATCGCATAGGCAAGCTGGATCGTGCAGCGCCGTGCCAGCCCCGCCGCGACGACATTCTTGGCCAAATATCGGCTGATATAGGCGGCCGAACGATCGACCTTGGTCGGGTCCTTGCCACTGAACGCGCCGCCGCCATGCGGTGCCGCGCCGCCGTAAGTGTCGACGATGATCTTACGACCAGTAAGCCCGGCGTCGCCATCGGGTCCGCCGATCAGAAAGCAGCCGGTCGGATTGATGAAATATTCGGTCCAGTCGCCGAGCAGTTCGGCGGGCATGACACGCGCGATCACGCCGATGACGTAATCGCGGAGCTCGTCATATTTTGCCGGATCGCCCTCACCGCCATGCCAGAAATAATCCGGGCCATGCTGCGTCGACACGACGATTGCGGTCGCGCGCGCAGGCTTTTCGTCGACATATTCCAGTGTCACCTGGCTCTTTGCGTCGGGCTCGAGAAAGGACGCTACGCCCGAGTGGCGGTCCTTCGTCATCTCTTCGAGGATACGATGCGAATAATAAAGTGTGGCCGGCATCAGCCCTGCGGTCTCGTCGGTCGCATAACCGAACATGATGCCCTGATCGCCCGCGCCCTCGTCCTTGTTGCCCGCCGCATCGACGCCCTGCGCGATGTGTGCGGACTGACCATGGAGCCGGTTGACGAACTCAAAGGTCTCCCAGTGAAAGCCGTCCTGCTGATACCCGATGCGCTTCACCGTCGCGCGTACGGCGGCTTCGATCTCGGCCTGCGCACCGTCGGCCCATGTGCCGTTCTCATAGACGCCCTTGCACCGAATTTCACCCGCCAGCACGACCAGATTGGTCGTCGTCAGCGTCTCGCATGCGATCCGCGCCTCGGCGTCCTTCGACAGGAACAGGTCGACGACGGCATCCGAAATCTGGTCCGAGACCTTGTCCGGGTGACCTTCGGAAACGCTTTC
>JAYTAR010000506.1:0-2473 GCA_043737455.1 Sphingomonadales bacterium
CGCGACCTGACGTCCCGCGAGGCGCAGCAGGTCGAAATCCTCCCAGTCGAGCGCGCGCGCGATCGCGGGACGCTCGATCAACACCGCGCCGACCAGCCGGTCGAAATGGACGAGCGGCACGATCGCCCAGCAGCTCGCCTCGGCGATCAGCCATTCGGGAACCAGACCGGCATCACGCACGTCTGCCCCACTGCGGACCGCATCAATCTCGACGATACGCCCGCTCGCCAGCAATGGCACCAGCGCCGCCGCGGTCCCGACTTGCGGGGCGTCGAGCGTCTCCCAGTTCCAACGCGCGCCCACCGTCAGCACGTCGCCGTCGAGCAGCATCAGTGCGCCCCCCGGCGCCTCAACGATGTCGGCGATCGCCTTGGCCACGCGCACGTCGAGCGGTGCGGCGTCGGCCCCGGGACGGCCCAGCGTCTGCGTGAAGCGCAACCATTCTGCGCGATAATCGTAGCGGTGCGCGAACAGGTGCTTGGCGAGCATCACGCGCGTCCAGGCCCGCACCCGCGCCGACGTCATCGCCAGCCCCAGCGCACTCGCCGCACTTAGCAGCACGATCGCCTGGACCGTCTGCGCCGTCTGCCCGATCGCGGCATCGAGCGCGCTTGCCGCTGCGATCACGGCGACCAGATAGACGAGCGCCGCGCCCAGCCCGACCGACCGAAACGCGACGGTGCGCGACAGCCGTATCTTCCATCCATGATTGCGCCGCGCCGCCAGCGCGACCAGCACGGCGACGCCAAGCAGCGCCAGGCCGCGCACCGGCTCGAGCTCATACGCCCAGTCCTGCCGCGCCCAGCACAACGCATAAAAAGTCAGGTCGCCGCCCCACAGCAAGGTCATCGCCGCCATCGGCAGTCCGATACCCGCGCGCGCGCCCGGCGCAGTCGCCGAATAGAGGTTGTGGACCGCGACGAGCGCACCGACCGCGAACACCATCCGCAGCGAAAAGCCGAGCAGCATGGCATCACGTGCCGCCAGTCCCGCCGGGATCGAGGCCGTCAGCAGGTCGAGCGTCGCGCCCGCGGTAAGCACGAACGCGAGCGCTGCGTACAATCCGTCGAGCGTGCGGTGATAACTGCCACCGCGTCGCAGCAGCACGAGGAGGAAGCCGAGCCAGCCAAGATTACGCACCCCTTCGGCAAGCCGCGCCGCGTCCGACGCGCTGCCGCCGCTCGCCGCCGCCACCGCCCCGATCGCGGTTGCCGCGCTTGCCAGCACGACGACGCGCGCCGCGGGGTCACGCCAGCGCTCGGCCTGCAATAGCGCGAGGCACGCGAAAGCGAGCGCGACGATCGTATCGACGAGCAGAGTGAACGCTGCGATCATCGCGCGCCTTCGGGGAACAGGACGACGCGAATGGTCTGAAGGATGATGACGACATCGAGGAACGGCGTATAATTCTTGGCGTAATACAGATCATACTCAAGCTTTTGACGAGCGTCGTCGAGGCTGGCGCCATAAGGATAATTAATCTGTGCCCAGCCAGTGATGCCTGGCTTCACGACGTGGCGTTCGGCGTAATAGGGAATCTTCTTGCCGAGTTCTTCGACGAAGCTCGGACGCTCGGGGCGTGGTCCCACGAAGCTCATCTCGCCCTTCAGCACCGTCCATACCTGGGGCAGTTCGTCGATCCGCAGCTTGCGGATGATCCGCCCGATGCGCGTGATGCGCGGGTCGTCGCGTTCGGCCCATACCGCCTTGCCGCCCACCTCGGCGTCCTGGCGCATCGATCGCAGCTTGATGCAGTCGAACGGCGCGCCGTACAGGCCGGTGCGCGTCTGCCGGTAGAAGGCTGGTCCGCGTGACTCCAGCTTGATCGCGAGCGCGGTCGCCATCACCAGCGGCACCGTCACGATCAGCAGCACGGCGGCGACGACGATGTCGAAGCCGCGCTTGGCAACCGATGACAGCCGTCGCCCGCTGGAAAACCCATCCGAAAAAATCAGCCACGACGGATTGACACTGCGCAGGTCGACGCGCCCCGTCTCGCGTTCCAGGAACGTCGAGATTTCGTTCACATGGACGCCGGTCATGCGGATGCGCATCAGCGCGTCGAGCGGCAGCGCCTTGCGCCGCTCCTCGAGCGCGAGCACGACTTCATTGGCCCCGAGCGTCACGACATGAGCATTCAGATCGGTAATCGCGCCGCGAGCGATCGCCGTCGGCACCACCGCCGGGCAATCTTCCATGTCGACGTGGCCAACGACGACGAACCCGGCTCCCGGCTGCGCGCCCAATCGACCCAGCCGCGCGGCGCGCTGCCCCGCGCCCAGGATCAGCACGCGACGCTTGAACGCCATGCTGCCCAGCAATTTGCCGAGCACTGCACGGATGGTCACGAGCAGGACAAACGCGATCGCCATCGCATAGAGCGAATTCGATCGCCACAAGGTGCGCCCGGGAAGCAGGAAATAGACGACGCTGAGGAAGATCACGCCGAGGCATATCGCCACGAGCAGTCGCG
>JAYTAR010000507.1:0-6194 GCA_043737455.1 Sphingomonadales bacterium
TCGCTGTCACACGTAAGCGACCCGTCGACTCGGACAGTCGCACGCCAGCGGTTCTTCGCATCGAATAAAACGCTGCCGGGTTGCACGAAACCCGTTTCAACGAGCGTCCCAAAGGCAACGCGCGTCGCCTTCGTCGGGGCCATCATCGTGCGCGTCGCGCTTTCATCAAGCGGTAGCGCTGCGGCGATGCGCTCACGCGCCACCTCGCAATAGGTCGCGTTGCATTCGATCCCGATCCAGCGTCGCCCTAACCGCCGTGCAACGGCACCCGTTGTGCCGGTGCCGAAAAACGGGTCGAGCACGACGTCGCCGGGCTGCGTCGCGGCGAGGAGAATGCGATACAGCAATGCCTCGGGCTTTTGCGTCGGATGCGCTTTGGTGCCGCCACGCTTCAGCCGTTCCTGCCCGCCGCAGATCGGAAAGCTCCAGTCGCTGCGCATCTGCAATTCGTCGTTCAGCGACTTCATCGCGCGATAATTGAACGTATAGCGCGACTTGTCCGACCGCGCGGCCCAGATCAGCGTTTCGTGCGCATTGGTGAAGCGCGTGCCCTTGAAATTGGGCATCGGATTGGCCTTGCGCCAAACGATGTCGTTGAGGATCCAGAAGCCGCTGTCCTGAAGCTTCGCGCCGACGCGAAAGATGTTATGATAGCTGCCCATCACCCACAAAGTGCCACTGGGCTTGAGCAGACGTCGCGCCTCGCCAAGCCAGTCGGCGGTGAACGCGTCATAAGCCGCGAACGTGTCGAATTTGTCCCAGTCATTGTCGACAGCATCGACGCGCCCGCCCTCGGGACGGTAAAGATCGCCACCGAGCTGAAGGTTGTACGGTGGATCGGCAAAGATCATGTCGATCGAGCCGCTCGGCAGTCCAGCCATCGCCGCGATGCAATCATCCATGATCAGCTGGTCGAGCGGCAGCGTCGGGTCAGCGACAATCTTTTCGAGTAATCGCATAATTGCCCCCCTGCCCCGGCGCTCTGGTGAGTCCACCAGCAAAGCACGTCAAGACCGGTATCGCGCCAACTCCTTGCCGCGACGTTAATCATGTTCATGAACGAAACGAGAGCGTCGCAGATGTGGTAGGCAGCACGGACTGCAGCTATCAACCGATGGTGGTGTGGCCCCGCGGACTCGGTTTACGCGAAAAATTTCGCAACGGGTGCGAAACTACGGCGGTGGAGCGACGTCGGGCCGTGCTCGTCGAGGGCGCGCAGATGCTGCGGGCAGCCATAGCCCTTGTTGCTCGCCCAGCCATAATGCGGGTGAACGGCGGCGTGCGCCGCCATGATCGTGTCGCGGACGTGCTTGGCGACGATCGAGGCGGCGGCGATCGACAGGCTGAGCGCATCGCCGCCCACGATCGGCGTCGCGGGCCAGCCCCACCGCGGCAGTCGGTTGCCGTCGACCAGCACGTGCGCAGGCGGGCAGTCGAGGTTTGCAACTGCGATCGTCATCGCCTTCATCGTCGCCCAATAAATGTTGAGGACGTCGATCTCGTCAGCCTCGACGATTCCCACGCCGACGCACGCGCGCGCGACGATCAGGTCGTGCAGCCGCGCACGTTCGTTTGCGTTTAACTTTTTCGAATCGTCGATGCCACGGGGAATACCGCGATCAGGCAGGATCACGGCAGCAGCCACGACCGGCCCCGCCAGCGGCCCGCGTCCCGCCTCGTCCACGCCGGCAACCGGTGCGGTGCAGACGCGTTCGTGGCGCAAATGCGGGCGCTTCACTCGCCAGCCTCGAGCCGTTCCTCGATGAAGTCGGTCACATCCTGATGTCCGAGCGGTCCATGACCGCCACCAAAGCCCGGTGCCTGAATGATCGCGATCCGCACGAAGCGCACTGCCTGTTCGAACGCCGCCTCGATGCCCAGACCCGCGCCGAGCCCACAGGTAAGCGCGCTGGCGAACGTGCAACCGGTGCCGTGCGTGCTCGTCGTATCGAGGCGCCTTGCGCGCAATTCCTTCGTTCCGCCACGCGGCGACAGCAGCAGGTCGACGATCTCGTCGCCGGGTCCATGTCCGCCCTTCATCACGACGTGGCAGCCGTAGCGCAGGATTGCCGCCGCGCCGCCCAGCGCCTCGGCCTCGGGCAGGTTGGGAGTCGTTACCGATGCCAGTGCCATCAACCGCCCAAATGCCGCGATCGTGCGGGCGTCGGCGAGCGTGGCGCCACTGGTCGCGATCATCACCGGGTCGAAAACGATTGGCACCGACAGCGCTTCGAGCCGCGTCGCGACCGCCTCGGCGGTCTGTGCGCTGCCGATCATGCCAATCTTGACCGCATCGACGCCGATATCGCCGACGACGCTGTCGATCTGCGCGATCACCATCGCGGTCGGCACGTGATGCACCGCCTGCACACCAAGCGTGTTCTGTGCGGTGATCGCAGTGATTGCGGTCATCGCGTAACCGCCGAGCATCGTGACCGTCTTGATATCGGCCTGCACGCCCGCGCCGCCGCCGCTGTCGGACCCGGCAATGATCAGGATGCGCGGCGTCATGCCGCCGCTCGCACGGCGTCGCAGATGCGCTCGACGACGGTGGCTACCTGACCGGCATCGTCACCTTCTGCCATCACGCGGATTAGCGGCTCGGTGCCCGAGGGGCGTATGACGAGGCGACCGCGCCCGGCCAGCTCGCTCTCGGCATCGGCGATACAGGCTTTCACGTGCGGATCGTCAAGCGGCTTCCCGCCCGAAAACCGAACGTTTTTCAGCAACTGCGGTACGGGCTCGAAGACATGGAGGAGATCGCTCGCGGCCTTGGCGCTCGCAACACGCTCGGCGAGGATTTGGAGCGCGGCGACCAAGCCATCACCGGTCGTTGCATAATCGGTCAGAATGATGTGTCCCGACTGCTCGCCACCGACATTATAGCCGCCATTGCGCATCGCCTCGAGCACGTAGCGGTCGCCGACCTTGGTTCGCGCCAGCTTCAGCCCTTGCGCTACCAGATGTCGCTCGAGGCCGAGGTTCGACATTACCGTCGCGACCAGGCCACCGCCGCGCAGCCGCCCCTGGCGCGCCCAGCTGCACGCGATCAGCGCCATCAGCTGGTCACCGTCGACGATGCGACCCTTTTCATCGACGACGATCAGCCGGTCGGCATCGCCGTCGAGCGCGATCCCGATATCTGCGCCACTCGCAACGACGGTTTCCTGCAGCACGGCGGGATGCGTCGACCCACAGGCATCGTTGATGTTCTTGCCGTTCGGCGTCACGCCGATCGCCACGACTTCAGCCCCCAGCTCCCACAACGCCGATGGCGCGACTTGATATGCCGCACCGTTTGCGCAATCGACGACGACCTTCAGCCCGTCGAGCCGCAGCTGCACGGGGAACGTCGACTTGGCGGCGTGGATGTAGCGCCCGCGCGCATCCTCCACCCGGCGAGCGCGACCGAGATCGGCAGGACGCGACAGGACCGGCTCCACGCCGATCAGCCGCTCAATCTCGGCCTCGGCCTCGTCCGACAGTTTGTAACCGTCGGGTCCGAACAGCTTGATACCGTTATCGGCATAGGGATTGTGGCTGGCGGAGATCATGACGCCAAGATCGGCCCGCATCGTCTGCGTCAGCATCGCCACCGCAGGGGTTGGCATCGGCCCGAACTGGATCACGTCCATACCGACACTAGTGAACCCGGCGACGAGCGCGTTTTCGACCATATAGCCCGATAGCCTCGTATCCTTGCCAATGACGACGCGGTGACGGTGCGCGCCGCGCATGAAATAGGCTCCCGCCGCCATGCCGACGCGCATCGCCATCTCGGCGGTCATCGGGGGCGTGTTGGTGAGCCCGCGAATACCGTCGGTGCCGAAAAACTTGCGTGTCATGCAACTCCCCGCTTCACTGCGACTTCACGCCCTCTAGCCTTTTGCGGCGGGTACGAACAAGGCAGGGGCCATGTCGAACGCATTGCGCATTCTTACCGCGCTCATTCTCGGGCTTGGCCTTGGTATCGTTGGCGCTGCGTTGACGCCCGATCTTGCAAAAAGCGCCGCCGATTTCGCCGATCCGGTTGGGGCGTTGTGGCTGAACGGCCTTCGCATGACGATCGTCCCGCTGGTCGTGGCACTGCTCATCACCGGCATCGCACAGTCCGCAGAGGCGGCACGCGCCGGACGCATGGCGGCGCGCACGGTGTTCGCGATCCTCGCGCTGATGACGCTTTCAGCGATCGTGGGAGCCGTGCTGACGCCGTTGTTCCTGTCGTTCGTGCCGATGCCCGCAGAATCGGCCGCGGCGCTGAAGGCGGCCCTGGCGGCCGCGCCCAAGGTGGCCGATGTTCCGCCATTCGGTGATTTTCTACGTGCTTTGATCCCCACAAACGCGATTGCCGCAGCGGCGAACGATCAGATCCTGCCGCTGATACTGTTCACGACAGTTTTCGCCTTTGCCGTCACGCGACTTCCCGACGGGCAGCGCGTCACTTTGTCGGCGTTTTTCGCTGCGATCGCCGACGCGATGATCATCGTCATCGGCTGGGTGCTGTGGCTGGCCCCGATCGGTGTATTCGCGCTCGCCTTCGTGGTGGGCGCGCGCGCGGGCGCGAGCGCATTCGGCGCGCTGCTGCACTATGTCGCCATCGTCTCGGCGGTCGGCATAGTCGTGGGGGCGGTCGCCTATCCGATCGCCACGATCGGTGGGCGCATTCCGCTTGGGCGGTTCACGCGCGAGATCGTCCCGGTACAGGCGCTGGCGATCTCGACGCAAAGCTCGCTCGCCTGTCTGCCGCTGATGGTGCAAAGATCGATGGCGTTGGGCGTGCGCGAATCGACGGCGGGCCTCGTGTTGCCGATGGCGGTCGCGCTGCTGCGCGTAACGGGTCCGGCCATGAACATCGCGGTCGCGCTGTATGTCGCGAACTGGTACGGCGTGACGATCGGTCCCGCGCAATATCTCGTCGCGATCGTCGCGGCGGCGCTCACTTCGATGGGCGCGGTCAGCTTGCCCGGCACGGTCAGCTTCATCACGTCGATCGCACCGATCAGCCTTGCGATCGGGGTGCCGGTCGAACCACTCGCCTTGTTGATCGCGGTCGAAACGCTTCCCGACATCTTCCGCACGGTAGGCAATGCCCAGACCGACGTTGCGCTCGCCACCGCCATCGAAGCCCGAAAGGACCAGACATGAAATATCGCAAGCTCGGCAGTCTCGAAGTTTCCGCGATCGGCATCGGCTGCATGCCGATGATCGAGGCGGGAGGGAACATCACTTATGGCGCCGCCGCCGTGCCCGATGAGGCGATCGCGACGATCCACGCCGCGATCGACATGGGCGTCACCTTCTTCGACACAGCGCAGGTCTATGGTCCCTTCTCCAACGAAGAGCTCGTCGGCCGCGCCATCGCGGGGAAGCGCGAACGCCTCGTCATCGCGACCAAGTTCGGGTTCCGCTTCGATGGTACCACGATCACAGGCACCGATGGCTCGCCGGCGAATGCCCGTGCATCATGCGAGGGCTCGCTGAAACGGCTCGGCATCGATCACATCGATTTGTTCTACCAGCACCGCGTCGACCCTAAAATACCGATCGAGGAGACCGTCGGCGGGATGGCCGAACTGGTCAAGGAAGGGAAAGTGCGCCATATCGCCCTATCGGAAGCCGCTCCCGAGACGATCCGGCGCGCGGCAAAAGAACATCCGATCGCAGCGCTGCAGTCCGAATATTCGATCTGGGAACGCGACGTCGAGGACGAGATCCTGGCCACCTGTCGCGAGCACAACATCGGCTTCGTGCCCTATTCACCGCTCGGGCGTGGGTTTCTCGCCGGTGGCATCACCAGCCTGACCGTTCTTCCTGCCGACGATTGGCGGCATAATGATCCGCGCTACTCGGCGGAAAACTTGCCGAAGAACCTGCTGGTTGTCGACGCGATCGCCGCCGTCGCGGCGCGACATGGCGTATCTAACGCGCAAGTCGCGCTTGCGTGGCTGCTCGCGCAGGGCGACGATATCGTTCCTATTCCGGGGACGAAGCGACGCATGACAATGCGCGACAGCGTAGGAGCCGCCGAATTGCTGCTGACGCCAGCCGACCTTTCCGAGATCGACGCGGCCTCGCCGCGCGGGGGGACGGCGGGCCCACGATACGGCGAACGCGCAATGCGGATGGTCCGGGTCTAGAAGACGCTGGCATCAGTCGACGCCATGGCCTGAAGTGTCAGTAGATCCACCGCCATA